>JAUVGT010000027.1 GCA_030593645.1 Deltaproteobacteria bacterium | reverse complement strand
AGAAGAATTCAGTACGGTAAATCCAATTTTCAAACCAAAGGAGATTACATTGAACCGAGCCAATATGAAAAATCTGCTGCTGGTGCTGAGTCTGATCCCGGTGGCACTTTGTATGTGGGGCCTGGTCGCCCAATCTTTAGGAATAGACAGTCTTTATAAAATCATTATCTATGGAATCATCGGTTTTGGGTTATTGATTCCCGGGCTGTTTATCAAAGATAGATAAACTCATCGCGAAGCGGCCACAATCAATCTTTTCTCTGTGTTCTCTGCTTGTCGCGTCTACCCTGAGTTGACGGATGCCTCTGTGAGAGACTATATATTTATTCTTTTACATGAAGGTCCACGATATCTTCCCATCTAATAGTGTACTTCCCGAGATATTTTCTTAACCGATCCGCGTCATTGGCTTTTCTTTTATTTTTTCTCGATACCGAAAAAAGTTTTCTGCCTGCCTCGGACAAATTTTTCGATGCCATGCACACCCGTAAAACATCAATCAGCTGAATCCTGTCAAAACGATCTATTTCAGCGGCCCTCGCTTCACCCAGTATATCACCAAGTATCTTTTCCGGTTTACCCGTATCCGGGATGTACCACATCGTTTCAAGCCGTTTGATTTCTTCATCCACGACTTCTCGGGTGATCCTGCCTCCATTTGAAAGTGTTGACATTCGTGTGACAGCACCATTTAAATCACGGAAATTCGCGGACCAAATTGCTTCCCCAGATACGGCAAATGAGAGAAATCGTTCTCTTGCTTCACTGTTAAATGTGATGTGCGCATTATTACGCTCGGCAAACCTGTCGAGTTCATATTTTAAATTCGGCTCAATGTCTTCGGTTCTGTTTTTTAATCCGGGCATGCTGAACGTCCATAGGTTGATGCGTGAAAGCAGATCTTCTCTGAAACAGCCTTTACCCACTTCAATTTGAAGTTCTTTGTTTGTCCCGCAGATCAATTGAAAATCACTTTGCGATTCCCTGTCTGACCCCACGGGCAAAAAACGTTTTTCCTCGATTGCCCGAAGCAGCATGGATTGTTCATCAATACCAAGTTCCCCGATTTCATCCAGGAATAGCATCCCTTTGTCAGCCGCACGCAAAAGCCCTTCCCTGTCCTTCACCGCACCGGTAAAAGCCCCTTTTTTATGTCCGAACAGAGCGGACATGGCCGCATCTCCGCGAAGGGTCGCGCAGTTCACTTCCACAAATTCACCCTTGAGCTGCCGCCGTGATTTTTTCAGTTCATAGATCCGGCCGGCCAATTGTGATTTGCCCGCACCGGTGGGACCGGTCAGAAGGATCGGATCGATTGAATTGATTGCCACTTTTTCGATTCGTTCAATCAGGGTATTAAAGGCCGGGTTGCGTGTTTCAATTCCTGATTTTAAATGGGAAATATCATCCCCGATTTCCTGCTTAAACCTCATGGCAATGCGGTCATACTTAGACAAATCAAGGTCTATGATTGTATACTCACCGCTGGTATCACCCGATCTTTTGTCTGCCGGCCGTGTTTGAATCAGTTTCGCCGGAAGGTAACACGCCTCCGTGAGCAGGTATAAACAAATCTGCGCCACATGCGTGCCGGTTGTAATATGAACAAAATAATTTTCCTGATCAGGATCAAAATGATACTCCCGGGTAAAATCATGCAGCGCTCCATAGACCTCTTCAAAATCCCATGGGTCTTCAAATTCAATTTCATGGGGAGTCACTTTTGTTTCCGGGGAAACATATCCGATATCCTTAACAATCCTTTCCATCAGGCTTGTAAACCTTTTTTGATAAAGAAGTTCAAAACGTTCGATCAATAAATCTTCATGCTGGCACAGGGAAACAGTTGGGCGCCATCTTTCCCACCGTTTGGAACTCTTTCCGATATCCAGTATCGGGCCCAGTAATCCAATGGCAACTGTTTTTTTCGAAGGATTATGATCCAAAGTTGAGCCTCCTATTCAATCACTATAACAGCAGATCCGATAGTGCTGCTGAAACATGGGATATTGGAATGATATGAAAATCATGATATCCGTTTCCATCTGAAATTTATATTATAATTTTTTATAGTTTTATATAAATATTTATAATTTATTTTAATAACCATATCTGAACATGTCAATTGCAATAATTTTATTTCAACACATATCTTCATTATATCAACATGTTAACAATAAATATATTCTATTTATTATAATTGGCACATGCGTTGCTATATTACCCAATCAAATCGAATGACAATCGATCTTTTAATTGCTGATACCGCCGGGCCAGCGGCACACCGCATTCAGAAATGAATACATGGAAGTGGTTCTGAAACCACTTCTAACAATCATTCTGTCTATGCGGTGTGTCCCGAACATGGATTCTGACGAAGGTCAGGTGTCAGGCCAAGGTTAGCTCAATGGGTAGAGCACCGTACCTGGAATACGGGAGTTGCAGGTTCGAGTCCTGCGCCACAGGGTTTTCAACC
The DNA here is from genome assembly GCA_030593645.1 of Deltaproteobacteria bacterium. Classification (GTDB taxonomy): domain Bacteria; phylum Desulfobacterota; class Desulfobacteria; order Desulfobacterales; family JAUVGT01; genus JAUVGT01. The sequence goes on along the minus strand of JAUVGT010000027.1, from coordinate 17,491 downwards.
CCTTAGATCATTAAAAATGATCGGATCGCTGAAAACGATCACAACGCAAGGCCTGAGGGAAGTAAACCGTGATATGGCCGGTTTTTATTAAGCGATGAGTTGATGCCGGGATACATGAAGGAAATGGGTGGTATTTTTACCGCTTTTCCGTAGGTCCTTGAAATCGGCTGATGTTTCTAAAAACAGCACTGTTCACATGCCATGCAGCGCGCGGATACCGTTTCCGGTAAAACCGGGCAATCAGTATGAGTGTGACACAGTATAAGACCGAATCCTTTTGGATTGCGCCTTTAACTGTTTACACAAAAGACTGATCAGCCTGGAATAAATTGGAGACTTAAGCGGCACTCCGCATGTTCAGTGTGGCTAAATCACAGCTTGCTTCCCAACGGTTTAGACCCGGTTCTAACCCGGCGTATGAAATGATTTAAAATGGTAAAAGTGTTTTCAAATCTTCACTCGGGTCCAAGTTCAAAGCGGAGTGAAGATTTTAACCGCAGGAATATATTAAATATTTCGAGGATTAAAATCTTTACTCCAACACAGAAATTGAATCCGAGAGGAGGTTTGAAAGCACTTTTTGAAAGGAGAAAATGATGTTACTATTTAAAAAAGTGAAAATTCGTTCTTATGAAAAAGGTCTGTACTTCAAAGACCGTGAATTCAAAGGTTTACTGGGAACGGGACGCCATTGGTTTTTCAACCCTTTAGGTCTGAGAAAGATTCTTGTGGATGTGGTTTCACAGCGCAGGCCATGGTTTGAACATCAAAACCTTGATTTGATCGTTAAATCAGGTGCCCTGGAAGATCACACAATCGTTCTCGACCTGAAAGACCATCAAAGAACGTTGGTCTGGATCGAAGGGCGTTTTCGGAAAGTCCTGGGTCCCGGATTATACGCGATTTGGATAGAAACCTGTGATGTCAAAACTGAAAGTATTGACGCAAAAGACGTTCGGTTCAGCCACACAGATCTGAATACAATTGTCAAGTCAATCAATGTGACAAATGAACTGAACATCTCAACAGTTGAGCAGGGATGCGCCGGTGTCTATTTCAAAGACGGTACTTATGTTGAAACATTCGGACCGGGTCAGTACGCGTTCTGGCGTAATATGGGTAAAGTAAAATTTATTCATGTGGATATGCGTGAGACTGTACTGGATGTATCCGGCCAGGAAATCATGACCGCGGATAAGGTTACCCTGCGTATGAATGCTGTCGTAAATTACCGTGTCACAGACGCGTTAAAATCTGTATCCATAATTGATGACTGCAAGCAGGCCATTTACCGTGAAGCACAGCTCGCGTTAAGAGCGGTTGTGGGGACCTATGACCTTGACACGATTCTTTCCGAAAAAGAGAAAATCGCGGAGGATCTTGAAAAGACCATCAAAGACCGTACGGCAGAGTTTGGACTCGAAATTGTTTCTCTTGGCATCAGGGACGTGATTTTACCCGGAGAGATGAAACACCTTATGAATAAGGTTATTGAAGCAAAAAAAGCCGCGGACGCAAACCTGATCACACGTCGTGAAGAAACAGCAGCCATGCGCAGTCAGGCAAACACTGCCAGGCTGCTTGAAAACAACCCGACCTTAATGCGCCTGCGCGAACTGGATGTACTTGAGAAAGTCGCGGGCAGCTCCAAGCTGAACGTTGTGCTTGGAGAAAAAGGTCTTGCTGACCGGATTGTAAATTTATTATAAAGCTGAGTTGAGCTACAGGGCTATGGAATAGCCCTGCAACTCATACGAAACTTATGCCCCAGGTATAAAGCTGAGTTGAGTTGTGGGGCTATGGAATAGCCCTGCAACTCATACGAAACTTATGCCCCAGGTATAAACCAATAATGAGGATAAAAAATGATACATATTGACGGTTCATTTGGAGAAGGAGGCGGACAGGTCCTGCGGACATCACTGGCTATGTCACTTGTGACCGGGAAACCTTTTTTGATTAAAAATATCCGGGCCGGCCGAAGAAAACCGGGTCTGATGAGACAGCATCTGACCGCGGCGAACGCAGCCTCTGAAATCGGAAAAGCTGAAATTAAAGGCAACAGCATCGGATCAGGAGAACTATTTTTTTCACCTGTTACTGTTGACGCGGGAGATTATCTTTTCTCGGTCGGTACTGCCGGGAGCTGTACGCTTGTACTTCAAACGATACTCCCGTCCCTGCTACTTGCGAAAAATTCTTCAAGAGTTGTTCTGGAGGGTGGCACACATAACCCATATGCCCCGCCCTTTGATTTTCTAGTGAAGGCTTTTTTGCCGCTGATCAATAAGATGGGTCCGGAAGTCACGTCCGTCCTTGAACGGCCCGGTTTCTATCCCGCGGGCGGAGGACGGTTCACAGTCAATGTCAAACCGACCCGGAGCTTAAATAAAATAGATCTATCGGCAAGAGGCAGGGTTATCAATCAAAGGGCCATTGCTAAAACGGCAAAACTGCCGATTAGCATCGCCAACAGAGAACTAAAAATATTGAAAGACAAGCTGAATATGGCCCGGGAGGACCTTATTGCAGAAGATGTAACGGGTTCCATGGGACCCGGGAACATCCTGACCGTTGAAATTGAAAGCGAAAACATCACTGAAATGTTTACAGGATTCGGGGAAAGAGGTGTTACTGCTGAAAAAGTTGCAAACAAAACAGTAACGCTTGTTCAGAAATATCTAAACTCGAAAGTGCCGGTTGCCGGCTACCTGGCTGATCAGCTTTTAATTCCAATGGCTTTGGCCGGGGGAGGTAAATTCAGAACCCTTACCCCGTCGAGGCATACGTTAACCAATATTGAAGTACTCAAGCAGTTCCTTGATATTGATGTTTCCATTGACCAGTATGATGAAAACGCCTGTGAAATTAAAATCAATGGTCAACCATACACTATGAAGTAAAAACCTTCATGGCGGGCATAGAGCAGGTATGCCTTATCTGTTTTACAGAAAATACTCGTGGAGGAGAAATACCATGGAATGGGTAAAAAATGAAGATAAATTTAAAGTGCCGATCAAATCATGGTGCAAAGATATCGAAGAAAGGGCATGGGCTCAGGCCTCTGATCTTGCCATGCATCCGGTTGTATTTCGCCACGTGGCTCTAATGCCCGACTGCCATCAGGGTTATGGAATGCCTATCGGAGGAGTGATTGGATGCAAAAACGCGGTTATCCCGAATGCCGTGGGAGTTGATATTGGATGCGGTATGGGAGCGGTTAAGACGGATATTCTGGCTTCCGGAGTCACAAAAGAACAGCTGCGTGAAATCGTAACCCTCGTGAAAACGTTTGTTCCGTGCGGAGAAGGACACGCTCATAAAAAACCGCAAACATGGGAAGGCATTGATGAAGATATTGAAGAATTCCATGAAACGGGGTGGTTTACAGACCATGTGGGCGATCTGGCGAGCCGAAACCTTGGAACTCTTGGAGGTGGAAACCATTTTATTGAGATCCAGGATGGGGATGATGAATTTGTATGGCTGATGATTCATTCAGGGTCAAGGCATCTTGGAAATGTCATCGCAAGACATCATCATTCAGTTGCCATTGAATTGAACCGCAAATATTACTCCGTTATTCCGAATAAAGATCTGGCATTTCTTCCGGTTAACAGCAGGGAAGGACAGGGCTATATTCGAGACATGAATTTCGCGCTATCCTATGCAAAAGAAAACAGGCGGAGAATCATGAACCGCTTTATGGAAGCATTCTCCTCTATTTTCAGCAATGTGACTTTCAATGCGCCCATTAATATTCACCATAATTACGCGGCCCTCGAAAACCATTTTGGTGAGAATGTCTGGGTGCACAGAAAAGGCGCAACGTCAGCAAAAGTGAACGAGACCGGAATTATCCCCGGTTCCATGGGCTCATTTTCATATATTGTTGAAGGACTGGGTACCGCGGAATCCTTTATGTCCTGTTCCCATGGTGCCGGACGAGTAATGGGAAGAAACCAGGCCACCCAGAACCTGACACCTGAAGAATGTGACCGGGCCATGGATGGAATCGTATACGACAGATGGAAAAAAGTAAAAAGAGGTAAAACCAAAGGATTATACGATCTGGGTGAAGCCCCCCAGGCATATAAAGATATTGATGCGGTTATTAAATCAGAACTTGATCTGATCAAGCCAATTGTGAAGCTTAGACCGCTTGGCGTTGTGAAGGGATAAAATGAAATGATTAGAAACCACGAAATAAATCATTCAACGCTGGCCGCCTCTGAACAGAAACCTTTTTCTGATTAGAGGATAGAGTTATAATCTAAATATTTTTTTAGGTGGTTTCAAAACTACCAACAAGGTTTACGTTCAAGGTGGAGCAAAAATTGGACCTGATGGGAAGTTTTGGAGCCGCTTATAGAAAGAGGTGAACAATTGGATAAAGAAATAATTAAAAACAAATTTGAAATGATCGGTGCACGGGTTATGTTTTCCGGGCTTGCAGACCGGTCTGCAAATAATAAAAACAGTAATAATGTCGTTGATGTAATCAATGATAAAAAAGGAGAAATATTTGACATCCGGACTCGCGGTACAGTAGATATTATTGTGCCTGATGTTCAGGCCAAAGACCGCCACCTTTTACTAATGGCAAAAGTCTTTAATGCCAGAACTTCTCCGGATCCTGAAGTCATTAAAACGCTTTGCGGCCATGATGAAAGAGAATTTTTTGCGGCCCAGGTACCGCGCCGAACAGTCAGCAACGTACTTGCTGCCAAGCAGGCATTATAACCCGAACTGGCGGTATGGTCTCAGAAAATGCATCATGTTAAAAAACGACAGCTTCATCGCCGTAAAAACAAAGGATTCAAACGGCAGGGGGAATGGTTTTTTGTTCCTGTCGAAGGGTTCAGTGTTAAGGAAGCGATGATCCTGCGCCCAAAAGGCGGTGAACCGATAATGCTTTCAAATGTAAGAGCAGGCAATAAGCCTCACCGGGCACAGGAAGCATATATTGTTGGCGGCACTACAGTCTACACGGTTCAGGTTTTTGCCTCCAGGGTCAAAGATATCAATGAAAGAACCAGGCTTGCAGCGGGATTGACTGAAAACGAAAAACGTCGTTATATCAGAAAACATCCCAAGGCAAAGTCCTGGAGTTGGAATCGTATGACCCGGGATCCCGCATTGTACGTTCGTGGATGGATCCGTCACCCTGATCATAAAACCCTGATTTTAAGGCATTGGTACAGGGTAGCAGTCAATGGTGAAATACGAGGAAGTAATGTTGTGTTTCTCGATTAATCATACTGTAATTTAAACAATAATATAAACCATTATATCGGAAATATATAGCATGATTAACATTTCAGCAGAAATTTCAATTGATGAGAATGAACTAAAATTCGATTTTATCCGTGCTTCCGGACCGGGCGGCCAGAACGTTAACAAGGTCTCCTCCGCGGTTCAGCTCCGTTTTGATGTAAAAAATTCACCATCACTTCCGGATGATGTTCGTGCCCGTTTAAAAACGCTTTCGGGGCACCGGATTACCGATAACGGTATCCTGATCATTAATGCCCGGCGTTTTCGAACCCAGACCCATAATCGGCAGGATGCTGTTGATCGGCTTGTCGAATTAATAAAACAGGCAGCAGAAAAACCGAAAAAAAGAAAAAAAACGAAACAATCTTATGCATCAAAAAAGAGGATTTTAGAATCCAAAAAGCGTAGAAGTAAAACAAAAAAACTCAGAAAATCCGTGTCCCCCCATGATGAGTAGAGACAGATTAAAATTTACGGTGATACGGATAGACCGTCATTAAAATAGTATAAAATATTTTGTAGACGATACCCGCACTGAATGCTATTTATTTTATAAATATTTTGTAAGTCTATGTTATTATTATGTTTTTATAATAACATCGTTTTTTACATACACAGTGTCTGTAAAAACTGCGTAGTTCTACTTAGTCAAAATCGAGTAGTTTCCCGGATTGTTTTCCACATTTCGGTGATATATGATTCAATTACGGTTATTAAATAACCGAACCACTCCTGCAAAAGCGTAAGAAGTCCACCTCAATGAAAAGAAGATTGCTTCTTACGCTTTTCCTCAAAACGGGGTTTATTATGAAATTACCATGGGAAAAATCAAATATCTGCTGGACATTGGAAAAACCCCAGGAAGCCGGAAATTACTGGTATAGGCGAACTGACAATTCGTTATCTCAGATTAGTGGCAAACCTCGTATTTTATTTGTAAATTCAAAACTTTGTGTCCCCCAGTTGAGCCTGTCTGAATACAAGGAGCCGGTCAGCGTTGAAGAATACAAAGGGGAATGGGCCGGCCCCATATCGGAACCTGAAAACAATATGGAAAAAGATCTGGATCATTTAATGTGGCAGGCAAAATAGCAAACCTATTTACCTATTTGCTTCAATAAATCCTTTCGTGTTAAATAATGATAACTCAACAATCTACCATTATATACAATACTAAATGTACCATAAGCTGAAGGGGTTAAATCACGGACATCCTGACTGCTTTCAAGCTTACAGATGCTGCATTCGGAATCGATTTCTTTTCCAACTTCCAAAACAAGTTTTACCGCGTCATCGATGTACGGGCATTGATCTGTTTGGATAACAGTGAGACCGGAACCAAATCTTTCTGCTTTTTTCTCCCAGTTTCCGGTAAAAGAAGGCAAGTTTGAATTATCAAATTTATTTACCATCAATTCAAAAGAGGGTGGCGCTTTATCGACCGATTCAAACCCCTGCAATACCAGAAACTTCTTACTCATAAGCCAAACCTTTTCACTTGTGACCATGGCCACGCCTTTCATTTTCAGTTTCCTGGCATCTTTTATACATTCATTCAATAATTCTTTTGCGTACCCGTTTCCCTTGCTTTTACCAACTACCCAGAGACAGTGAATAAACATATAGCCCTCTGCTTTGACTGGCCTCCATGCATGTTCTCCGGGTATATATTCAATCACGCCCCTTTTCCCTTCCCCAAGAATTTTTAGTTTCATCCCTTCTGAAAATCTTGATTTCAGCCATTCCAGTTTGTTTTTATACCCTATGGTTTTTTTCTTACTCATATAGCAAAAAAATCCGGTTTCTTCGATATCTGCTTCATTTACATCGATTATTTTTTTCCCCATGATAAAACTCCCCGCGATAGTATTTTATTGTTTTTAGAGCAATGTATTTTGATACAACAGTTGAGTGACAACCCCGTGTCAGCAGCCCGGATATTTTTTTGTAAAAACAAAATTATGTATCCAAGTGAGCTATTTCGAGAATTTTGCAATTGAGGATCGGGCAAAGCCGGCCTGAATCCGGGATGTAAAAAATATGAAGTTATTTTTGCGCGCCCCCTAAGATCAGGCACTTTCCAGGATCTCTTTAAACACACTGTCAAAATTGTTGACATCACATTTTAAGGGATTTTTGGGAATATTGTCAGTTATTTTTTGTGTTTCTACTGAAAGGAACTCATCAAGTACAATGGAATGGTCGATTAAATCTGATTCCAGACTTTTCGCCTTCTGGATGAGCAGTTTGTCAACTTCTTCCCTGCTTTTCCCTTTTGGCAAATATAATTTTTTTAAGGTACCGAACAGCATAGGGGGCTGGGTTCCCTTCTCGATAATCCACATGCAGCAAAGCACAGGCCGTATGGCGTACAAGTAGGTTTTGATTCTGACCTTTGAAGAATTCTCGATCTTTTCAAGCATCTTCTTAGCCATGGACAGGTAATGATGGCATACGGATTCAGGCAAAAATGCTTTTCCAGATAATGTTCGCAATGGGGCCAGAATTTTAACGTCCTTCATATATACGATTGGTGAGGATAGCCACTCAAGAATCGGGGCATTGGATTTTCTCAAAAGTGAAAGCGACTTCCGGATATCCCACCCGTTTATATCAAGTTCGTTATCAACCGGGATCTCGATTACATCACGCTTTTCTACGATACTTAAATACCAGTCCTTTGGATGGACATAGATAAAGCGGACATCGTAATCACTGTCTTCTGAAGGAAATCCCCAGGCCCGGCTGCCCGATTCACAGGCATAGATAATTTTGACGTTATACTTCTTTTCTATCCGGCGCAAACCGGTTAGTATTTTCTCTTTTACGTTCATAGTATCACCCTGTCCCCTCAAGGGGAAATAATAACGCGCTCAATCGAAATTCGGAGTCGGTATTGGCTCTGTTCATCTTAAATCAGCTTTTAATTTTAGTTTTGATATCCAAACGATCCAGAATTTTGTCAATATCCTTTAACGCTTTAATCGCCGCATCTTCCCGAATAATACAGGCTTCAAGGCTTCCATAGTGGTGCTCAAGACAGTTAAGTAAAAGGTTTTGAATTTCCGATTCTTTGGGTATTGGAGAAAGTTTGCTTGAAGTATACAGGGATTCAAGCTCTCTTTCCTTGGACGCGAAATATTCTTTTATTTTTTCACTGCTCCACTCTCCCCGCCGTATCGCTTTAAGCTGCTCCCGGTTTTTCTCCAGGTCAAGATCGTGCTCCGTTAAAATCTGCTCAACTTCGTTTAACAGCCGAACCACATGGTATGCGAACTTTACATCATATCCGAACTGTTCAATAATTTTTTTTCTCTTTCCAATCGGCTGCTTTGTATTCATCTTATGTACCTGAGAAAAGGCATATCCTTTAAATTTATGCCACGCGCCTTTGTGAAGAAAAAGGTGCCTGTTTTCTCTAACCAATTCTCCGGTTTGAGTAGAGTACAATATGCAGCGTCTTGGAACAAAAAGACTGTCGATCATATTCGGATTATTCTCCATGCATAATCGAAAGTACTTAATAATCGAATATATGGTTATATCATATTCCCTGCCTCTACCGCCGCATGCCGTTTGATCATAAATATGATGCTGCTGAAATTGCTCAAATGATGAACCCGGCTTGCTGAATCCGGGAATCTCTCCTCGCAAATGAGGAAAAACAAAATCCTTCGGGGGAATACAAAACCCATATACGTCCATATCTGAAGCATCACTTGAAACACCGTAAGCCACTGAGCCCATTACGACCTCATAATGAACACCGGTGCTGATAAACGAGGGATGGTGTTCCAGAAGTTTTTTATTTTCCAATTTCTGAAATATGCTGCTCATTATCTTTTTCCTGTTTTCACGATTGACTGAACATCCAGAGTATACATTTCTGATCAACCATAACCCATCCTGAGCTATATTGTTATTTAATGATGATGGTCTCCCGATTAGTGATGATCAGCCTTCCGGAATTAACTTCATTAATTTTTCACGCGTATTGAGTTCCGGAGTATCCAGAACATGGTCCAGGAGCTTGTTTAACACTTTTCCTACCTTTGGACCGGCTTTAATGTGTAGAGTACGCATGACATCTTCACCGTTCACAGCCAGATCTTTAATACTCAATACCGCCTGTTTGGAATCCGGTTTAAGTTCATTACGTATCTTAAATACAATTTTCTTTACTTCATTCCGGTTTAAGTTTTTCTTTTGCAGGTTCCCTTTTGTATCCGCAATCTTGATTTGCAGCCAATCTTTCCAGTTAACACCGTCATCATTTAGCTTTTTTAACATTTTGCGGACTGTTTTGGGTTTGTCATCGGGATGTATATTTCGCATATGGTGTCTGACAATTGATTTTACAAATTCTGTTTCCCGTACGCTGAATTTTAATTTTATCAGTTCCTGATCCACGATTTCTGTCCCCAGAACAGCATGCCGTATAAATGAAACATTCCCATTTCGATATTCCGCAGCAGCCGGTTTACCATGATCATGCCAAAAACCGGCAAGCCTCAGTAATGGTTTTCGCTTTGAAAGAGAATCCCCAACCATCTTAATGTGTTCGTCTATAGTTTCCCCATGATACACACCGCCATCATGGTGATAGCACAACTCAAAACCCGGGGATAAATATTTTAACGCGCCGATTTCATGGAGCGCGTCAAAAAATATACTGGGCTTATGATACTGCATGGTTTTTAGAATTTCGAGTCTGATCCGTTCAGGTGCAACCCTTTCCATTACAAGAAAGCTGTTTTTTCTAAGCGCCTCAAAGGTCGCGGGATCAAAACTTCCTTCGAGCTTTGCAAGAAATCTGCAGGCCCTTAATATACGGCACGGATCTTCCATTATTCTTTCACCAGGATTCCCGGTCAATCTGATTATCCGGTTTTTCAGATCTTCAACGCCGCCATACTCATCAACGATGTCGCCATTGTATGGGCAAAATGCCATTGAGTTTATGGTTAAATCCCGCCTTGCCAAATCTTCCTGTATGGTTTTCGCCTCCACTACACCGGGGACACTCCCTGGTGTTAATAAATAGTTATCTTTCCTGTAAGTCGCGACTTCAATACCATCTATAATGCACACCTTAAAGCTCGCGCCCACAAGGGACATCTTCCTTTTCGCGAATAATTCGGTAATGACTTCATAAGGAGCATTGGTTACAATATCATAATCATTCGGTATTTCACCGTTAATAATATCACGGGCGGCTCCGCCCGCGATATAAGCCTCCCATCCTTCTTGACAGAGACAGTCAATGATAGTGTTCGCTTTTTTTTCTTCGCTCATTTTTCTAATGACACGCCTTTATTTTATTTCAATAGATCATAACTTCTAACAAGATTATATACCATTTTTATTGGAAACAATCCAGTAATAGCCTGTATACCCAGCAATTCATTCATATGAAAATACTTGCTCTATTATTAAAATGTGTCTATAGCTTATGCGATACCATCAACTTTGGGAAGGAATAAAAATGGATCTTACAATTTACTCATCACACATTTTTACAGGTGACGCAAAACTCCCGTGGGCTGAAGCTGTTGCTGTCCGTAACGGTTTAATCCAGGCAATCGGAAGCAACAAAGATGTTAAACGTGCATCAAACCCTGGAAGTATTGAAATCGATTTACCCGGGCGTTTAATCACTCCGGGTTTTGTGGATTCACACTGTCATTTTATCAGTTTCGGTTTTTCACTTCAAAATATCGACCTTAGAAATTTATCATCCATTGATGCCTGTCTGAAAAAAATCAAAGAAACTGTATCGTCCAGAAAAAGAGGGGAATGGATCATCGGCCGCAACTGGAACCAGAACCTTTGGGATGAAAACCGTGAACCAAACAGAGAAGATCTTGACAAAATCGCCCCTGAAAATCCGGTAATGATGGCCCGGGTCTGTACACATTCCATTTGGGTCAATACTATGGCACTGGAAATTGCCGGTATCACCGCAGAAACACCGGATCCGCCGGGCGGCAAAATTGATAAAAACCCGGTATCCGGGAAACCCACAGGAATCATCCGTGAAGCAAAATACCTGATCGACGACCATGTTCCTTCAACCAGTCTTGAAGAGAGAAAACAGGCAGCCATGTTTGCCCAAAAAGAGGCATTTCGCATGGGATTGACCGGTGTAAATACGATGGAATCCCTTGATGAATGGGAAGCATTTCGTTCTCTGGAAAAAGAAGAGAAACTCAAGATTCGAATATACCACACATTACCGCCGGATGAACTTAAAACGGCCGGAGAGCGAAATATTAAACCCGGTGGCGGTAGTGAATACCTTTGGACCGGCCACGCAAAAATGTTTGCGGATGGTGCCCTTGGCTCACGCACCGCTCTTTTGCATGATCCTTATGAGGATGAGCCCGGTTATACCGGCTTACCTTTCCTGTCACCTGAAGAACTTCTGGATAATGTACGGCTGGCATATCATGAAGGATGGAACGTGGCCATTCACGCAATTGGTGATAAAGCGCTAACAAATGCGTTAAATGCGATATCCTCTGCCAGAGATGAACTCCCCGGCAAGAGACCGGACCGTATTGAACATGTTCAGCTGTACCGGCCAAAAGACCTGGATCTGTTTCACAATTTGGGTGTGGTTGCATCGGTCCAACCCGTTTTTGTTCCCACAGACATACCCATCGCGACTAAATTATTGGGAACTGATCGCTGCAGATACGCCTATGCCTGGAAATCACTGCTTGAGACCGGTATCCCCCTGCAGTTTGGATCGGATGCACCTGTTGAACCAAACGATCCTGTTCTGGGTCTCCAGGCCGCGGTTATAAGAAAAAACCCTGAAGGAGAACCAACGGGGGGATGGTTCCCTGAACAAAACCTCACACTCGCGGAAAGTATTCCGCCATACACGCTTCAGCCCTACATATCCTCCGGCAGGTCCGATATCCTGGGCACTATTGCACCCGGTAAACGGGCCGATATGACAGTCTTCAGCCAAAACCTGTTTGAACTTTCTCCTGAACTCTGGACGTCAGTAGAAACTGAAATGACTATTGTTCAGGGCGAAATTGTATATCAAAAGTAGAACCTATCTCAAAAATACATCTTAGGCTCGATGGCTGCGTTACAGGTCAGTGAAAAATACTCACATACTACGTGTATGCTCCGCTTTTTAACTGACCTGTGCCTTGCCCTCAACTCTAATCTATATTTTTGAGATAGGTTCTAAATACTGAATTGCAGCAAATACTCATTTCCTCAGATCATTTTTCCCCCTTGACAAACAGTTCTGTAATTTGTATATACAAGTATATACAAATTACACCCTCAGGAGTCCCGCATGGAAAACCGACAAAACAGTCAGGAAAATCATAGTGCAGAAGATAATCGTTATTTCCCGCTGGAAGTACCAGACTATCGGTTTGATCAGAAAAATGAAATGTTCAAGCGAAGGACATGGGACACAGAATTCATTCCCCACGGAAACAAACTTTACGGTCAGGTCAAATATCAGGATAAGTATGGATTCCGCAAACTTGATTACGCGCTACGAAATGCTTCCTGGAATATTGAATATGGATTTGCCTTTGGTAATATGAAGTCAAATCACGGCCTGTATTCATGGACACATATTTCAGAAAAAGTAAAAAAATTTATTGATACAGATGGACCCGTATCCAATTCCCCTGAAACCAATTCACAGATAGTTAAAAAGGCAGCACGATTTCTGGGCGCCGATCTTGTGGGTGTCTGCCATGCTCACCCGAACCTCATTTACTCACGGGAATACGACCTGATCGATACAGAACACCGTCCGATCGATTTACCCGAAGGAGTTACAAACGCTGTAGTAATGGTCGTTGAGATGGACTATGACACATGCCGTTATTCTCCGGACGGTATTTCCGGCGCTGCTACCGGCCTTGGATATTCAACACAGGCGGTATTGGCAAACCTGGTTGCCACATTTATCCGGGGACTTGGCTACCGAGCCATCCCGTCAGGCAATGACACAGCCCTGTCCATTCCGCTTGCTATGGCTGCAGGGCTGGGAGAGTTGGGACGCATGGGCCTTTTAATTACAGAAAAGTACGGTCCAAGGGTACGGATCTGTAAAGTGTTTACGGACCTCCCCCTGGCGCATGATGACTTTCGCCCCTTTGGTGTCAGAGAGTTCTGCCGAACCTGTAAAAAATGCGCACAACACTGTCCTTCACAAGCCATTTCATCAGATGAACCTGCAACGAAAGGCCCGTCAGCAAGCAATCATTCGGGTATATTAAAATGGTATATCAACCCGGAAAAATGCTTTATGTTCTGGGTAAAAAACTGGCTCGACTGCAACAACTGTGTCATGGTTTGTCCGTTTAACAAACCTGCCGGTTACTTACATAATACTGTTCGCTATTTTATCAGGAAATTTCCATTATTTAATCGACTGATTGTGTGGATGGATGACGTCTTAAGATATGGAAAACCGATCCATGCCAGTCGAAAAAACTTTTGGGAACTGCCCTGATCGGTCATAGTGAACCTCTATTGATACGTTTTGATTAAAGTAAAGAACCAATAAAAAAATCGATCACTGTTTTAATAACAAACCGGTCTTCAATCAGGTCTGAATGATGCGCGCCCGGGATTAGTACTTTTTTAGTATTTTCTTTATTGGATCGCTCATACAGTATATCCAGGTTGACAGGTTTAATATACCCGTCTGAATCTCCATGAACCAGCAATAGTGGAGCCTTAACCTTGTGTATAACCTTCCAGGGAATAATGTGTTCAACTGATGTGCCGATCCATTTTTTGATAAAAAAGATAAAAAAATAATAAAAAGGAAATATCGGTATATGCAGTTTTTTGATTGTTTCACGGGTTAGTTGAGTCGGATCGGCAAACCCCGAACAGCTTACAATAGACTGGATCCGTGAATCAGATGAAGCCGCGAGTATTGCCGCTGATCCCCCAATTGAATGCCCTAACACACCAATTCTTTCTGTGTTTATATCTGGACGTGTTTCCAGATAATCAACAGCAGCAACAACATCCTGTGTGATTTTAAAAATTGTGACCGGTCCATCACCTTCACTGATTCCATGTCCCCGGGCGTCATATAAAAGAACGGAAAAGCCTGTCGAATTCAGCTGGGCCGCAATTGGGAGCAGCTTTGACGCGTTGTGCGACCACCCGTGTGCCAGGATAATGACCGGAGATATTTTTAATCCGGTTTGCGCTGGGATAAACCACCCTTTGATTCCGGTGTTGTTATGACTGCTGAAAGTAACACTTTCATTTTCCATTCCAAAATCACCGGGCACTTTATTATGAGGTTTTCTTTTCGGCAGACACCATATTCTGGCGCCGGCCCAGGATAACACAAAACAAAGCACGATAAAGATTCCTGCGCCTGACAATCCCTGAATCATTATATCCTTATAGATCATATTACCTTTCTATTCATCCTGACCCCGATAAAATACACTTCCGGGGACTTAGGGCCCGCGAAAAAAAAATTTATTAATCGCTTCTATCGTTTTTGATTTCAATGTCAGTATTTTTTCCTGATACCCATGTAATATATACCGTTTTTTTGTACTTATATCACCCATCCGGGTGATACTAAACTGAAAATGTACTTTAAGAAGCTGATTAGAGATTGACTTCGTCCAACAAAAGATTAATATTATAGTAAAAGTTACCTTTCATCATAACTAAAAATCATATTATTCACAATGAAAAATACTCCGCTCACAAAGGAAACATTATGTTCGAAAATATAAAAGCCGCGAAAAGGCAGCTAAAGGGGCACGCCAACATTACTCCAGTCATGACATCCAGAACCCTGAATCACAAAACCGGTGCGGAGATCTTTTTTAAATGCGAAAACTTTCAAAGGGTGGGTGCCTTTAAATTCAGAGGCGCGTACAACGCAATGTCACGGCTTTCGGATGATCAGAAAGCCCGTGGTATCATCACTCACTCTTCCGGGAATCACGCGCAGGCAGTTGCCCTGGTCGGCCGGTTATTAAAAATTAAAACTACAATCGTAATGCCTTCAAATGCACCCGAGATTAAACGCAACGCCACCAAAGGGTATGGCGCGGACATCATTGAATATGACCCGGAAAAAACAACCCGTGAAGAAATTTCTGAAAACCTGAAATCTGAAAAAGGGTACACACTGATTCCGCCATACGATCACAAAGATGTTGTTTCAGGTCAGGGAACCACGGCACTTGAGCTGTTTGAAGAACTAAACACACTGGATATGCTTCTGGTTCCATGCGGAGGCGGAGGTCTATTAAGTGGATGTGCCATAGCAAGTAAAAACATGGACCCTGACTGCCGCGTAATCGGAATTGAGCCTGAACTGGCAGATGACGCGACAAAATCCTTTCACACTAAAAAACTTCACACGGTTAAAAATCCACCCACCATCGCGGACGGCACCCGTACACCTTCATTGGGAAAGATCACTTTCCCCCTGGTATTGAAATATGTGGATGATATGAAAACGGTCACGGAAAAATCGATTATGGAAGCGGTTCGATATTTATTTTACCGCATGAAGCTTGTGGTTGAACCTTCAGGGGCCCTGGGGCTGGCAGCGGTTTTAAGCCGGGCTGTTGAACCTGGAGGCAGAATCGGAATTGTTTTAAGCGGTGGAAATATTGACGCTGATGTGCTTGCGAATATTTTAGCCGATGAGTAGAACCTATCTCAAAAACAATTAATATATATGGGATTATGCTAAAAATTTTTACTTAATCTGTCTGTTGCCCAATAGTCGACCGTGTTTAATGCAATATATATCACCAAAACCCCAATAAATAAGCATTTACCTATTGACAATTGATTTTTTCTGCTATAAAGCCATCTTAGAAGCAGCATGGAGTATTAAACACTAATTTTAAAGGGGGAAACAGATGACTAAAGCGGAATTAATTGAAAAAATGGCAAAGGACGCAAATATCTCAAAGGTTGCGGCCGGTAAGGCTCTTAGTTCATTCACCACCAATGTTACAAAAAGTTTAAAGAAAAAAGACGGCAAGCTTACACTGGTTGGTTTTGGAACTTTCCAGAAAATCCGCCGTAAAGCCCGTAAAGGACGCAATCCTCAAACAGGTGAGCCAATTAAAATCAAGGCTAAAAATGTTGTAAAATTCAAAGCTGGCAAACAGCTTAAAGACTCTATCTAAATTTAAGCAGTCAAAAAAAAGCGATCTCTTAATGTGTTGCGGTTAAAAGATCGCTTTTTTGTTTCTATGATAAATGGATAGGTGGCGGGTTTGAGATTATTGCTAATGTGTTATCCTGTCTCTTCCGGATGCTTTTAAAAAAATTTTAACAACATCAGGGTTTACTCTTTTTATTTTTATACCGATCGGCAGATCCACATTTTTCGCTGTAAGCTGGAGTATATGTTCACCTTCGGCCATATCCCTGAGATTCAATTGAATGTGAATGTCCTGTTCTCTCATTGTGTTCATAGTGCTGCGTTTACCGGCCAATTTCAAGTGTACCGATTTTACTGAAGCTTTATCCACTACCATACCGGACGGCTGGTTAATAAGTCTGATCGGTGCATTAATATTCTGCGTTACTTCCTGCTGACCTGCCAATACAATCCAAGCCAGAAGTACAATGGCAAAAGCGCTGAGCTTGGGTTTCCATTTACGCACAAATACTTCTTTTAAAATATCCTGAAACATCGGAAGAGCGGTATCCGGGACACCGAGCCATTTCCTGAGCTGAGCGGCCAGAAATTCAGGTTCAGACCATATTTTAATTTTTCCATTCTGAATGGTTGACACCTCAGAGCGTTCTTCTGAAACAACAATACAAAGCGAATCACTCAGCTCAGAGAGTCCCAATGCGGCCCTGTGCCTGGTACCATATTCCTTCGGGATATTGTCCTGTTTGGACAGGGGAAGTATTCCGCCGACCTTTACAATACGGTCATGAGCAATAAAAACAGCACCATCATGAAACGGGGAATGCTTATTAAAAATACTCTTAATCAGCAAAGGTTCCGGAATGGCCATTATTGTATGGCCGGAATCAATAAATTCTTCAGGATTATTTTCACCCGCGAGTACGATAAGAGCGCCTGTACCTTCATCCGCCATTTCAAATACAATTTTTACCAAACCCTTTGTAAAAGCTCCCTGAATGGCGTTCTTTCTGGATCGTAGAAAACGCAGCGGACTTACTTTTTCAAGAACCTGCTTAA
>JAUVGT010000148.1 GCA_030593645.1 Deltaproteobacteria bacterium | reverse complement strand
TAGATTATACTGGGCGAACACACGGATTTACCCCTGCATGAGATGGAGCCCGGGTTTTTATTTTATGAATTAAAAAGGAAGAAATCAGATGGATTTTTTAATAGACTTGTGGGGATTCATGAAAACCAGAAAAAAGTACTGGCTTTTACCCATCATTATTACACTGCTGCTCTTCGGAACATTGATTATAATGACAAGCGGCAGCGCTATAGCGCCATTTATTTATACTCTATTTTAAAAATTGGATTGATATGACTGAAGCAATACTCGGATTATCCGCATTTTATCATGACAGCGCGGCAGCACTCATTATAGACGGTGAAATTATCGCGGCAGCTCATGAAGAAAGATTTACCCGTAAAAAACATGATTCTTCATTTCCTGTTCATGCGGCTTCCTTTGTCCTTGAGGATACCGGAATCAGACTTTCAGATCTGACTGCCGTGGTTTTTTATGATAAACCATATATTAAATTTGAGCGTCTCCTGGAAACATATCATGCCTACGCGCCATCCGGGTTAATCAGTTTTTTATCCGCCATTCCTGTGTGGGTAAAAGAAAAACTTTTTATGAAAAATATGCTGATGAAAGATCTTGAAAAAGTAAATAAAGGTCCACTCTTAAAAAAACCTCTTTTACTTTTCCCGGAGCATCATCTGTCCCACGCGGCAAGCGCATATTATCCATCGCCATTCGAAAAAGCGGCCATTCTCACCATAGACGGGGTAGGGGAATGGGCAACCACAACGATCGGAATGGGTGAAAAAAACAAAATAAAAATAATTCATGAACTTTCATTTCCGCATTCTTTGGGACTTTTATATTCTACATTTACTTATTATTGCGGGTTTCGCGTAAACAGCGGTGAATATAAGCTCATGGGGCTTGCACCATACGGCAATATGTCTTCAAAGCGGGTTGAAAAATATAAGAAAATTATATTCGATCAACTCTTGGATTTAAGAGAAGACGGCTCCCTGCTTTTGAATATGGAATATTTTAATTATGCCACAGGCCTTACCATGTGTGATGAGAAAAAATGGGAAGACCTGTTCGGCATTCCAAAAAGAGAGCCGGAAAGCGCATTCAGCCAGGAATATATGGATATGGCGCTTGCAATTCAGCAGACTGCTGAAGTGATTATTTTAAGGCTCGCAAAAACAGCAAAAAGTCTGACAGGGGCGGATAACCTTGTTTTGGCAGGGGGGGTTGCATTAAACTGTGTCGCGAACGGGAAACTGGTTAAGAGCGGAATTTTTAAAGATATATGGGTACAGCCCGCAGCCGGAGACGCTGGGGGCGCTCTCGGCGCCGCCTATGCGGGGTGGCATATCTGGCTGAATAAAGATCGAAGCGTTGATGAAAATGTTTATGATAAAATGCAGGGCACATATCTTGGCCCTGAATTCACAGACCGAAGTGTCAAGCGGATCATACGAAAATATAACGCAGTGTATCAGTATTATGAGCATTTTGATGAGCTCATTAAAGATGTAGCAGTACGGATCTCAAAAGGGAAAATATTTGGATGGTTTCAAGGCAGGATGGAGTGGGGCCCCAGGGCACTGGGTAATCGGAGTATTCTTGGGGATCCGAGAGATCCTGAAATGCAGAAACGACTGAATCTCAAAATCAAATACCGGGAAGGTTTCAGACCGTTTGCGCCTTCAGTACTGGCTGAAAATGCGGATGACTATTTTGTGTGTGATAAAAGCTATTCTCCTTACATGCAGCTGGTTGTCCCTCTCCGCAAGACGCATATAAATGCAATGCCGGAAAATTATGATGAGATGGAGATGTATAAAAGACTTTACCAGGTGCGATCCGATATTCCGGCGGTGACTCATGTAGATTTTTCCGCGAGGATTCAGACCGTGCATAAAGAGTTAAATGATAAGTATTGGTCCTTAATTGCTGCGTTTAAGAAATTGACCGGATGCGGTCTGCTTGTAAATACCAGTTTCAATGTAAGGGGAGAACCCATTGTTTGTACCCCCAAAGACGCTTATGTTTGTTTCATGAGAACAGATATGGATTATCTTGTGATAAACAATTTCCTGTTTAAAAAGGAAGGCCAGCCGAACTATGAAGATAAGGAAGATTGGCGCAGCCAGTTTATTTTAGATTAGGGATGCCTGAAAAACAAAAAAAGATATTTTTTATCACCATTCTGGTCATCATTAATACTGTATGCTGGATCATTCCGAGCCGGGTTAATTACCTGGTTGCCCAGCAGCGCGATGTGCTGCTGACACGTTATTCTGTGGACCATTTTTCTGCTCTTCTATTTTTGTTCATTCTTTCCTGTGCTTTTCTATATCTATATTTAGGGGATAAAAACAAAAGAAGAGATAAAATTTTCGGTATCATCAGTATTAGTATCGGATTGTTCATTGGGACCATCGTTATTGATATCGCTGCCCGTATAATCAAAACACCGAGATATGTTCAAACAAATAATATTTATCACCGGCCTCCGGGTCAAAAACTGGCTGGTGTTTTTAAAGATAATCCAATAACAGAATATTCTTATCCGTATACACCCAAAGGATATCCCGACGTACCATATACTTTAACCATAGATGAGCTTGGTTTTCGAAATAAGAAAAAATATAAAAATTGTGAAGTCCTGGTGCTTGGAGATTCATTTGCTGAGGGTTCAAGTGTTTCCGATGATCAGTCATGGCCTTCATTGTACGCAAAAAAAAGCGGTAAAGAGCTTTATAATCTTGGAATGTCCGGTGGAAATCCATCAACATATGTTGAAACATTTGAAAAGTTTGGGATTTCTCTTTCTCCAAAACTGGTATGCTGCATGATTTATGAGGGCAATGATTTTAAGGGAAAAGGAGAACTTGTAACAAGGATCAAGAAAGAGAGCTCAATAAAAAATCGGATCAGGGCTTACATAAAAAGCTTTTACCTGCGCTATACACTCAAAAGAATATTGATTCATATTTTTTCAATTAACAATCGTAATGATAAAGTCCCGCCGGCGAATGAGAACATATTTTCCTGGCTTCCCGCGATGATACCTGAGACCGGCAACTCCAAGTATTATGCCTTTGAACTCAGAAAAATCATAAAACACTACGATGATAAGGAATCATTTAAAGTTTCAAAGGGTTGTATTACAGCTTTTTTAGCCATTAAAAAATTGTCCGGGATATGTAAGAAAAATAAAATGGATTTTCTGGTGGTCTATGCCCCTGAAAAGTCTCATGCGATTATGCCACTGATAAAAGAACGGATTGAAGCAGAGAAATTACGGGATTATTTGTCCTTTAAAATAAAGAATCTTCCGGCGGGAGAAGAAACAAAAAAGAAATTCTATGAAAATATTGAAAATAAAGAAGATATCATAAGGGAGTACTGTCTGCAAAACAATATAACGTTTATTTCAACAACCGGGGTGCTGAGAGATGCAATCACAAAGGGTATACAGGCCTATTTTACCTACGATCAGCATTGGTCTCCTGAAGGACACGAAGCAGTCGCGGAACTTTTACATCAGCGACTAAACCGTTCGAAGTGATTCCAAAACCTCCTTCCTGTAGAATAATTCACATTATACATATCATCTTTGTGAAAATACTGTTAAAATGCCCTGCATATTAATAAATATTCTTTCCCTTTCCTTATCCGAAAAAAAATCAAACTATCTGAAATAACAAACTATATAGTATATTATTTTACCCAAAACAACGAAATGTTAACAAGATTAGAATATTTTGTAGACTATTCCATAACCGCAGGCGTCTGCTTCACTAAAACATCAGAAACGAGCATGAATTTAATCTGATAAATTAAAGGAGGTAGAAAAATGAAAAAAAATCTTATGGTATTACTAATAGCAATCTTAAGCATTATTTTTGCAGTCTCTTCGGTATCAGCAGGTTCGATACATAAAATGAAAAAAGTGTTGATTGAAATACCGGTGGTACATCCACCTTTACCGCCTTTCCTGATCCCGCCGTTCCCTCCGATTCCGAAAGTCGTGTATAATAAAGAACGGCCTAAGCGTGACAATTCTTATGATGACAGGAAGTATAAGAAAAAACAGAACGATAAGCATTATTATGACGACAGGAAGTATAAAAAACATCGGAACGATAACCATTATAGTGATGGCAGGGACTGGGATTATAAAAGAAACCGGCACCCTAAGCAGGATTATTATTCAGATAGACATGATAAACGGTATCAGACCGATAAAAAACATAAGTCTTATCGTCACAATAAGCGGTATTACTCCTACTCATACTGCAGATACCACAGAACGTATTGTGATCATGAACCATACTGGTCAAAAAAAAAGAATAGGAGTAAACGCAGGCATTTTTAATATGCCGGGTTAAACAGAAGGCCGGTTATGTAACATACTCATTCATAATCGGCCTTACTGTCTCAATAATTACACCGCCAAGATCAAACAGAAGGGCTTCTATTTTATTTGCTGAATTATTTTTCATACCAAATATTTATACCATGGGTTTTCCTTAAACCGCTCCAAAGATCAAATACCCGTGAAAGCCCGGAAAGCGCCAAAGAATGTTGAAGTTTACCCCGATTGATTTCTGAATGTATCTCATCAATGGTAAGTTCAGCAACTTCGATATCTTCGCCGTCATCAAGATTTAACTCTTTTGTCTTTTTAACATTTTTCGCCAGCCAGTGATGGCAGAGGTTATCATGAAACGCGGGGTTTGGTTCAACCGCGCCAAGATATTCCCAATTTTGGCTTGTATACCCGGTTTCCTCTTCAAGTTCGCGAATGGCCGCTTCTTTTGACTCTTCACCCGTGTCTACCATTCCTCCAGGTATCTCAGTGGTGTTCTTACCGACTCCGGAACGGAATTGACGCACGACCAGAATTTTGTTATCAGCAGTAATCGCCACAATATTGACCCAGTCAACTGATTCAAGTACTATCCTTTTTGTTTTCTGGTTGTTTCTCGGGTTTTCCATCAAATCATAGCGGACTTTAAAGATTTTCAAATCCTCGCCGTATTCGCTTTCAAGACATTGCCACGGTTGTAATTGGTCCGGTTCATTTTTCATTTTAGAATTTTTCCTATCGATTATTGATTCATTATTGATGGTTTCGTAAAAAGTCCGAATGAGACGGTTTCGTAAAAAGTTCAAATTCAAGGCGTGCAAATTTTGTAATCATGAAGCGTACTTATCGGACCCGCCCTGTTAAATCTGTCTTTTTATTTAACAGGGGAGTTGAATGATTGCGAAATGCAGCACAACGCAGAAGTTGGACTTTTTACGAGACCGTCATTATTTACCACTCATTTTAATAAAATCAGATAAAGCGAAGTGCCTTCAATCCGCCGCCGCCAACCATCGCCGCTAAAGCTATGCGGCCAGGAGGGTATGGCGGACAAGCGTTCAACTCTTTTCCTCCTCCCACCATCCTATCGTTGAACCATACCTTGTAAATTGTATGTTTTCCTTTTCTTCGATTTTCCTGATCCAGTCTCCTAACGCTGAAGCATGATGAATAATCAAAGGGATACTGTGGTCGGGAAGAATATCAGAGGCAAGATCATACTTCTGAATGATTTTACTGATATTCGATTCGGTTTCACCCGTGTCCCATGGGGTAGGGTGGATAAAACCATGATTACCGCCATCCTGCCTGAGGTATCCAAACTCTTCGGGGAATTTTTCTCTTAGCTGCCTCATCAGGTGAATTGCTGAAAGGTTTGTATTGACATCTATACCTTTGTTGAAATTATTCAGTATACGATCGTCAAAGGACTCGAATCCGATTGAAGTCAATACAATCCTAATTTTATTCTCCCGACATATTTTCAAAGACTCTTCGATGTATTTTTGACCTTTTAACAGCCAGTCAGCCCTCATGGTGAGGTTGATCTGTGACATATTTATTCTGTTTTGAATTATTTTGTAAAGAAGTTTCGGTAGTCCGGGAAGCGGATTCTCATTGATCAGTTCAAATGGAATTTTTCTCTCATCAGGGTTTTCCGGAAGGTGCCGGATCTGTTTTATGACTGTTTCGGTTTCGAGTGCCCCGAAAAAACCTTTATCCGTTGCGACATCACAAAAGCCGCATCCTTTTGATTTTATTTTCACTTGATAGGTTTTATGAATTGAAACCGGCGCGTCGATATTCGTCTGTTGTTCTAATGAGGCGTGTGGACAGCCTATCTGCTGTAAAACCTGTCCTGAAGTAACTTTATGAGATGTAAGTGAAGCGTTTTTTAAGGTGTAGATATTGTTCCAGTCAACTGATTTTAAATATTGATTATTCCATTTATTCTTCGGAATGGTTTTTATTTTGCCGTCTTTGTTTTTAAAAACCAAACCCGGGCATTGGGAAGGGTTACCATGATCAAGCTGCTGTAAAAAAGGTACAACCTGTTCAGCCGGGCCATGCAGGGCATATGAAAAATGTTCAGAGAGACCTTTAAACCTGTGAGAGAATTTTTGCCATTCACTTTCGCCGATAAAATCGACATCGGCCTGGGGTCCGGCCAAAAGGGTGGTGGCGCCTTCCTCTTTAAGTTCGCCCGCAAGATCAAATAAATCCTGGCGTCCACTTAGCAGGGAAAACCCAATGACCGGCTTTTCTGATCCCAGGAAATTGTAGAGCTCTCTTTTCAGCAGAGACTTATTATCTTCATGAGACACCGCGATAACAATGCATTCAAATGGAGTGTTTTCCTCGATGATCGTTGCGGCCATCTGCGGACCCAGCAAACCGTATGTTTCATTGGCAAAATAACTGGAGATAATCGCGATCTTTTTTTTGAGTTTGGACGTAATAATCTTGGCCATTCAGAAGGAATTTATCCTTTTTGAAAAAAATTTCATATCATGCTATTGTGCTCCTTAGATGACATTTTTATTGGAAATTATCAACCCGTTTAGCACGTTTTAACTTCTTTATGAGCCATATGAACGGAATGAAGTACCTAAAAGAGTTTGAAATGATCTTGTATTTACAGTATATATGATTATTTTATAGCATTAAATAAAACCACATATAGTTTTTGAAAAATAATAAGGAGTAGAGTGTGAGTGTAAAGGTAAATATCCATAAAACCCACCGCAGGCATACGGATGGTCTGGATGTGGTTGAAGTGACAGGGAAGACTGTTGGTGCGTGCCTTCAGGAACTTGTTGAAAAATATCCTGATATCGGGAGTGATCTGTTTGATAAAAAAGGAGATCTGCTGAATATCATAGAGATATATATAAATATGGAAAGTGCTTATCCGGATGAGCTGAAAAAGCCTTTAAAAGACGGGGATGAGATTTATATTACCATTATGCTGGCCGGAGGATAAGTTCTAAAAAAAGGCATGACGGTCTGAACATTCCAAGCCATCATGCCTGACTCATTAAGGAAAATGAGGTTTATCTTTTACTCGGCCTGAAGTGCCGTGGCTTTTTTCCCGGCCACTGAAAGCCTGAGAGCAGCTTCCTGCTTTTTAACAATACTTACATCTGTTGAATCGACATATTCCAAGGCTTTGACTTCACAGAACCTGACACATTGCGGATCACCGTCACAAAGATCACATTTAATGACTTTCCTGTCGATGTGATTAAAATTCATCGCGCCGAACGGGCAGACACTCACACAGGTGCGGCACCCGATACATATTTCATAATTGACTTCAACACGGCCGAGCTCTTCGTTCCTGGATATGGCGTTCACCGGACAACCATTTATACAGGGCGCGTCCTGACACTGCTGACAGGACATGGGGATGTAAAGGCCCTCATGTTCCCATTTCATAACTTTGATACGGCTTCGCACAGGGTTTGATTTTCCATCATGCTTAACCGCGCATACAAGCTCGCAAAGCCGGCACCCGGTACATTTTTCGTAATTTATCATCAGAACTTTGTTTGTTGGTTCCATTGACTTTCTCCTTTATTATTTATCAAACCATATGAGACGGTTCATTTTTCAGACCCTGTTTCTTCAATGTTTCAGGTTTGGGAACACCGTTTTTGTCCAGACCTTTGTACTTATAAAATTCGTCGATCATTATTTCAAATTTTTCCCGGTCTATGGTCTTTCCGATAACATCCGGCGCCCCCCGTCTGCATGGTTCATCAAAATAACGGTGGTTCAGCGTATCGCCTTTCTTAAGGTCGTTACGGGTCAGTCCTTCCCTTATATTGAAAAGTCTCTCGATGGTATTACAACGTACCGCTACATCCCATATTTCTTCAGGAGTCATTTCAATTCCGGTGTTGTAGTAGATCACCTTTGGCCAGTCTTCAAAATTCGGAAGCGTGGCACCCAGGAACATGGTGTGATATTTACAGATTCCAAGACAGTCCACAGCCATATAGCAGTTTTCCTGCCAGAATACCTGCCATGATTTGCCGATATATTCCGTATGCTCAGAGCTTAATGGACCGTCATAAGGAATCGGGTTGCTGTATATTTTTCTGAGTACTTTTTCAGGGAGATGATAAAGGTCGATGGCCGGCCGGCTTCTTAAGTGATCAGATCCTCGTGATGCCGTGGCAATATTCAGTGCCAGTGCGGGTGTTGCCCTTTCATCGGAGTGAAGATTGTTCATCCCCTTTACCTGGATCAGGTAATCAAAGGATTTTTTTCCTATTTTTTCAGAGGCCTGAATTCCACCGTCTGCCAGTGTGTCACCTAAGAATCCTTTCCTGTAGCAGATGCGTTCGACCATCTCCAGGAGTGCCTCATCATTTCCAAAACTCAAATCCAAACCGTCTGTATCTTTCCTGGTCAAAATGCCCAGTTCAAAAAGCTCCATGGCCCATGAAATGATACTGCCGGTTTCCAGGTTATCCATTCCGAACTGATCAACCAGGTGGTTACCGACGAGAACCGTTTCCGCGCTTTTACAATCCGGCTCCCCTCCAAAAGCGCCCTGGGAGGTATATTCAGGTCCTTCATCATATTTTCCGGCAAACGGTCCTGATGGTATTTTGTACTGGGCACGGCAGTGGACCTGGCAGGCGAAGCAGCCGGACATATGGTATGGACCCATGGTCTCTTCACAGATCTCATCAATGCGTTCAGGTTCGATATCATCCGCGTATTCGCACTGGTTATACTGAAAATTTCTGGTTCTGACGCCGCCCCATGAATTGGTGGCGCCCCATATAAAAGGTGTACCCAGTGTTCCCTGTGTCTGGTTTACTTTCGCGCTGGTGATTTGATCAATGAACCGTTTGTTGTATTCAAAAGCCTCCACAGGGTGAGCGATATTGATGTCCATAGTGCCCCTGGCAGCGACTGCCTTGAGGTTCTTAGAGCCCATGACGCAGCCCATTCCGGTTCTGCCCGCGGCATTTTTGATACCTGTCATAATATTTGCAAATCTCACCAGGTTTTCACCGGCAGGTCCGATCACACAGCTTTTAACTTCCTGGTCATTCAGTTCATCCCGGATCGCCCACTGGGTTTCCGTGGTGGTTTTTCCCCAGATATTCTCAGCATCCCGTATTTCTATTTCGCCATTATTTATGTAAAGGTATACCGGTTTTTTGGCCTTACCTTTGATGACCAGATGGTGAAAACCCGCCCAGGCGAGCTCCGGTGCAAAGAAACCGCCCATATTCGCGCTGCCGAGCAACCCTGTGAGAGGGGATTTTGCCATGAAATGGCTACGGGCCGTGGCCGAAGCACATGTTGCGGTGAGAAGGCCGCCGCTGATAATCAGCGCGTTATCGGGTCCCAGGGGATCGCAGCCCTTTTTGGTATGATTAAAGAGCAGGTATGCATCAAGCCCCCTGCCGCCGATAAATTTTTTCCTGACTTCCAGTGGTATAGAACTGGTTTTAATCTCACCGGTGGTGAGATTAATGTACGCGATTTTTCTGTCTAATGCCATCTTATTTGTCCCCCTTTTTCGATGATTCGTATATGGACATTTTTTCCTGGGCGATTTTTCGGTTGACGTCCCAGACCGGGCCGCGTATTCGCGGAAGGTTCGGGTTAACCCAGAATATACGGTATTCCATTTTACAGGTGGGACATTTTACGTGATCGGAACCGGGTTCAGGTACCAGTCTGTCCATGCAGCTGGGATTATGACACCGGACCTTACCGAATGTCCTGGTCTTACGCAGGCTTTCGGCTGCTGATTGTTTTTTTCCGTCTATGGCCATAATATTCTCCTTTGTGTGTTTCACAGAAGTTTAAAATGTTCTTTATGATGAACGAAAAGAATATCACTAAATTACCAGATTCAACACCATTGTCAAGAAAAATATCGTGAAATATCAGCAAACATGCATGATGATTGAAAATAGTGTTGACAAATGAATAAGGCAGACTATAGAATGGCCAAAAATAACGTTCAATATGGTGAACTATGACCGGAAAATATCAAGCACCGACTGTAAGAAAGACTTTTCAAATACTCAGATATCTGTCTATGACAGAAAAAGGGAAGCGCATCAGTGAGCTTTCAAAAAAGCTGAATATCAGCAAGAGCACGGTGCACGGTATTACATCGGCGTTAGAGGACCTCGGTGCAATCATGAGGGACCCTATATCCAAGAGATATACGCTGGGTGTCACGCTTTTTGAGTTGGGTAAACTTGCCCATACACGTATTGATTTAAAGGATACCGCACGGCCTTTTTTAGAAAATCTTATGATCAAAACGCAGGAATCTGTTTTTCTGGGTGTCCGGAACAGAAATCACGCGACGATTCTCGATATCGTGGAATCGACGTCAGACCTTAAAATTACCTCTCCCATTGGAACCAGAATTCCGCTTTTGGCAGGGGCCACAGGCAAGGTTTTTCTTGCAGC
>JAUVGT010000158.1 GCA_030593645.1 Deltaproteobacteria bacterium | reverse complement strand
GATAATCGATATGTTGACCTTAATGTATCCGATCGTTCCATGCCGGTGGTGGAAATATTTTCAAATGTCGGCATGGAAGAAATGGGCATTAATTTTAAAGATATGTTAGGCGGCATGATGCCCAAAAATACAAAAAGACGTAAAGCCAAAGTTCCGGAGGCCATGGAAATTCTTACACAGGAAGAAATCCAAAATTTGATTGACTTGGATAAAGTCATTGAGAAAGCCATTGAAAAGGTAGAACAGTCCGGAATCATTTTTCTTGATGAGATAGATAAAATTGCCGGGAGGAACGGTTCGAATGGACCTGATGTTTCCAGGGAAGGGGTTCAGAGAGACTTGCTGCCGATTGTTGAAGGGTCTACCGTCGCCACTAAATATGGTCCGGTTAAAACAGATCATATTCTTTTTATTGCTTCCGGTGCGTTTCATATGGTTAAACCTTCCGATCTTATACCTGAATTACAGGGCAGATTTCCAATCAGGGTGGAACTGAATTCCCTGGGAAGTAAAGAATTTGTAAGGATATTAACTGAACCAAAGAACGCTTTACTTCTTCAGTACCTGGCACTATTAAAAACAGAAGGTATTGAAGTGATCTTTGAGGACGGTTCAGTAGAAGAGATCGCGAAAATTGCCGAAGAGGTAAACAACCAAACGGAAAATATAGGAGCCAGGAGGCTGCACACACTGATGGAATGTCTGCTTGAAGATATCCTTTTTGAAGCTCCGGACATGAAGGAAAAAAGGATTGTAATCGACAAGGCTTTTGTTGAGAAAAAATTGAAAGAAATTACAAAAGATGAAGACCTGAGCAGGTATATCCTGTAGGTATAAGAGTACACACCGTGACTTTGAGTGAAAAACTTCCCGGCCATTCTGGTTAATTACAAGTGATGAAAGTGTTATGAACTCAAATGTAGCCGACATATTAGTTGAAGCATTGCCATATATCCGAAAATTCTCTGGTATGACCATAGTTATTAAATACGGTGGTCATGCCATGGTTGATGAACAGTTAAAAGAAGACTTCGCAAGGGATATTACGTTACTTAAATTTATCGGTCTAAATCCTGTGATTGTTCATGGAGGAGGTCCCCAGATCAGCTCTGTATTAAAACAGATGGGTATAGATTCAACATTTGTAAAAGGGATGCGTTTAACGGATGAGCCGACAATGGATGTTGTTGAGATGGTCCTTGGAGGGAAAGTCAATAAGGAGATTGTCGCGAGAATAAACAGGCAGGGCGGCAAAGCCGCAGGCCTTTCCGGCAAGGACGGTTCGCTGATACAAGCTCGGAAATTAAAAACAATATGTCAGGATAATGAAAATCAGCCTACTGAAATTATTGATCCGGGTCTTGTCGGTGAAGTTACAAAAATTAATCCTGAGATCATTCATACATTGGCCGACAAGGGCTTTATCCCCATTATCGCGCCGGTAGGGGTCGGGGAAACAGGTGAGACATATAATATAAATGCTGATCTTGTGGCATCAAAAATCGCCATTTCCCTTGGTGCCGGGCGTTTGTTTTTTCTCACAGATGTTGATGGTATTCTTGAACCGGATGGAAACCGGATGCCGACCATTAACACTGAAACCGCTGAAAAAATGCTTCAGGAAAAAAAGATATCCGGAGGGATGATACCAAAAATTGAGTGCGCCATCGAGGCGATCAAAAATGGTATTGAAAAAGTTCCGGTAATAAATGGTAAAAACAGGCACTCGATTTTGCTTGAGCTTTTTACTGATCATGGGATAGGAACCGAGGTGGTTTTATGAAAAACGATATCATTAAAAAGGCGGATCGGGTTATAGCGGCCACATACGCACGGTTTCCCATAGTTCTCGAAAAAGGGAAAGGTTCAAAAGTATGGGACACCGAAGGTACTGTTTACACAGATTTTCTTTCGGGTATTGCCGTATGCAGTTTAGGTCACGCGAATCCGGATATTGCAAATGCTCTCGCCCGTCAGGCCGAAACACTGATCCACGTGTCAAATCTTTACTATACAATACCCCAGATACGGGTAGCGGAACTTCTTGTTGAAAACAGCTTTGCGGACAGGGTGTTTTTCTGCAACAGCGGTGCCGAGGCGAATGAAGCGGCCATCAAACTGGCACGTAAATATTTTAAAGAAAAAGGTGATCCATCTCGTTTTAGAATTATCGCCATGGAACAATCATTTCATGGCCGAACCATGGCGACCCTGTCGGCAACAGGACAGGAGAAAATAAAAAAAGGGTTTGATCCGCTTCTGACTGGATTTGATTTTGTTCCTTTTAATAATATTAAAGCGATTGAAGAGAAAGTAGACTCATCAACATGCGCAATACTGACTGAGCCAATACAGGGTGAGGGTGGGGTACGCTGTCCCGACCCGGAATATCTTCAACGGTTAAGGAAAATATGCAGCGAAGCGGGCATTCTTCTTATACTGGATGAAATACAAACCGGGATCGGAAGGACAGGAAGGCTATTCGCGTACGAACATTATCAAATTGAGCCGGATATCATGACCCTGGCCAAAGCCCTGGCCAATGGTGTACCGATGGGGGCCATGCTCGCAACGGAATCGGTTGCCAAAGCATTCACCGCCGGATCCCACGCGTCAACATTCGGGGGGACCCCCATTGTATCTGCAGCATCGCAGGTCGTTTTAAAGACGGTAGCAAACAAAGAATTTCTTAAAAATTGTCGTGATAAGGGAGTATACTTTAAAGAAAAGCTTCAACAACTTAAGAAAAAATATTCCATGATCAGTGAAGTGCGGGGTCTTGGATTATTGCTGGGGGTAAAACTGGAAATCGCGGGCCATTCAATTGTCAATGAATGCCTTAAAAAAGGATTTTTGATTAATTGCATACAGGAAAATATATTGAGGTTTGCCCCGCCGCTGATAATAAAAGATGGTGAGATTGACGCGCTGATTGAATGTCTGGACCAGGTATTTCAGGAAATAAGATATTCGAAATGATATAGAAAAAAGGAATGATCAAGTGTCGGAAAAAATTAAGAAAGTTGTGCTGGCATATTCAGGCGGACTGGACACATCAGTCATATTAAAGTGGCTGATCGAAAAATACAACTGTGATGTGGTTACATTTTCCGCTGATATCGGGCAGAATGAGGACATGACAATTGTTGCAGAGAATGCGAAGAAGACGGGCGCATCGGCAGTATATATAGATGATCTAAAAGAGGTGTTTGTAAGAGATTATGTGTTTCCCGCGTTCAGGGCCAATGCGATCTATGAAGGGCAGTATCTGCTGGGGACTTCTGTCGCGAGACCACTGATTTCAAAACGTCAGATGGAGATTGCCGAGATCGAAGGGGCTGATGCGGTAAGCCACGGCGCGACCGGAAAGGGGAATGACCAGGTACGGTTTGAACTGGCCTATATGTCGCTTAACCCGCATATCAAAATAATTGCCCCCTGGCGTGAGTGGGATTTGAATTCCCGTACGATGCTCATGGAGTTTGCCAGGAATCATGGTATTTCGGTGCCCACTACACACAAGAAACCATACAGCACGGATGGTAATCTTCTCCATATCAGCTATGAAGGGGGGGTGCTTGAAGATCCATGGAACGCGCCGCCCGAAGATATTTTTTTATTAACCGCTTCTTTAAAAGATGCGCCGGATGATTCGGAAACAGTGGAAATCCGTTTTAAAAAAGGAGATCCGGTCGCCATCAATGATCAGGAGATGTCACCGGCAGTGCTGTTAACAGAGCTGAACCGTCTGGGAGGGCGTCATGGTATCGGAAGGGTTGATATCGTTGAAAATCGTTTTGTCGGGATGAAATCAAGAGGTGTTTATGAAACACCCGGAGGTACAATCTTGAGGGCCGCTCATATGGCTGTTGAGACGATCACAATGGACCGTGAAGTCATGCATCTTCGTGATTCGTTAATACCAAAATATTCAGAACTGATATATAACGGCTTCTGGTTTTCACCGGAAAGAGAGCTTCTCCAGAATATGATTGACCAGTCTCAGAAGGATGTTTCCGGTACAGCCCGCTTAGAACTTTTTAAAGGCAACTGCACGGTGCTGGGAAGAAAATCGGATGAATCCATTTACCGGGAAGATTTCGCGACATTTGAAGACGATGAGGTGTATAACCAGAAAGATGCTGAAGGTTTTATTAAGCTGAACGCGTTAAGGCTGCGAATTCAAAAAATGATGAAATAGGTAATTATAGTAGAACACACTGACCAGCGAGGTTCACCATGGCTGAAAAAGCCTGGGATGGAAGATTCTCAGAGAAAACAGATAAAAGTGTGGAAAAATTCACATCTTCAATCGAAGTGGATCAACGCTTGTACCCTTATGATATTGAGGGCAGCATTGCTCACTGCATGATGCTTGCCAGGACATCTGTGATTTCAGAGAAAGACGCGGTTCTGCTTATCGAAGGTCTGAAAAAAATCAGACAGGAACTTGATCAGGGGCTTTTTAAATTTGATGACAGTTTGGAAGATATCCACATGCATATCGAAACAAGGCTGGCAGAAAAAATCGGAGGAGTTGCTCGGAAACTACACACCGCCCGGAGCCGTAATGACCAGGTCGCGCTTGATGTACGGATGTATTTAAGAGATAAAACTTCAGGAATCATTAAAAACTTGAACGAATTTCAGAAAGTCATTATTGATTTCGCTGAAACCCATATCGATACTGTTATGCCCGGGTATACACATTTGCAGCGAGCTCAACCGGTTCTTTTGGCTCATCATTTACTGGCATATTACGAGATGCTGGAAAGAGATACTCAAAGGCTCACTGATAGCCTGAAAAGAACAAATATCATGCCGCTGGGTGCCGCGGCCCTGGCCGGTACCACATACCCGATTGACAGGGCTTATACTGCCGAACTCCTTGATTTTCCTGTAATATCATCAAACAGTATTGACTCAGTCTCTGACAGGGATTTTATCATTGAATTTTTGACGGCGGCCGGAATTTGCATGATGCATCTCAGCCGTCTTTCAGAAGAATTGATCCTCTGGTCATCATCTGAATTCAGCTTTATTGAACTTCCGGATTCTTTTGCCACCGGAAGCAGTATTATGCCCCAGAAAAAAAATCCGGATGTGCCTGAACTGGTAAGGGGGAAAACCGGAAAAATTTACGGGAACCTGATGGCCATGCTAACGGTGATGAAATCCCTGCCGCTGGCCTATAACCGTGATATGCAGGAGGATAAGAGTATTCTTTTTGATTCGGTCGACACTTTAAAAGCCTGTGTTGAGATCTTTACTAAAATGCTTCCCCATATAAAGGTTTTCAAAAACAATTTAAAAAAAGCCGCTTCCACAGGTTTTTTAAACGCAACCGATATGGCCGATTATCTTGTGACAAAAGGAATGCCATTCCGGGAAGCCCACAGCTGCGTCGGCCGGGCGGTTGGTTATGCCCTGGAGAAAAAAAAAGAGTTAGATGAACTGACCTTAAGTGAACTGCAGTCATTCTCAGAACTGATTAAGGAAGATATTTTCAAAGTGCTTACCATCAATGCGATGGTTGATCGAAGGAAGTCATTTGGAGGAACGGCACCAGGAAATGTCAGAGAGGCCCTTAACAAGGCAAAAAATAAATTGAACTTCTTACGAGACCATTAACTTTTAATAACACAAAAAATGAATCATTGAATTCTATGAAAAAACTAATCGAAAACCTTTCATTATTTTTAATAACGATAATTCTGATCAATGGGATTTACGGGTGCGGTAAAAAAGGACCGCCTGTTCCATTAAAGAAACATATACCGCCAATGGTCAAGAACCTGCAGTATCATCTGAACGGTGATTTATTGGAACTGACATGGGTTGTTCCCGGAAAGACAATATTAAAGGAGTACAGGCTGTCAGGCTCCATTATTTACAGATCCAGAATATCCATGGTGGATTCAGACTGCAGGGACTGCCCCCCGCGTTTCAAACGTGTGGCTGATATTCCAGTTGATACTGATGCATCAGGTAATGTTGTAACAGAAAACATGGTGTACAGGGAGACCCTTAAAAAAGGGTATTATTATAAATACAAAGTCATACTTTATTCAGATGAAGGGGTTTCCGGCCGCGATTCTGAATATGTGTCTTTTGAATATTAGAATCAGTATTGACGGTTTCGTAAAAAGTCCAACTTCTGCGTTGTGTTGCATTTAGCAATCATTCAACGTACGATAAGTACGCTTCATGATTACGAAATTTGCACGCCTTGAATTTGAACTTTTTACAAAACCGTCTCATTCGGACTTTTTACGAAACCATCAGTATTGAAATCATTTAAAAAAAGAAATTGAATGATGAACCATTTTAAGTATCGAAATAATGAACTTTATTGTGAAGAGGTACCGGTAGCAAAAATCGCGGAAGAAGTCGGCACACCTTTTTATTTGTACAGTCACGCGACCATAACGCGTCATTTCAATAACTTTAACAACGCATTCAGCAAGGTTAAGAGATTGATATGTTATTCAGTCAAAGCAAACGCGAGTGCCGCGATATTAAATCTTTTGAATACGCTTGGAAGCGGTCTGGACATTGTATCCGGGGGAGAGCTTTTCAGGGGGCTTAAAGCGGGAATCCCATCAGATAAAATTGTATATTCCGGTGTCGGAAAAAGGATTGACGAGATTGATTATGCTCTGGAAACCGGTATTTTGATGTTCAATGTTGAATCCCTTGAAGAGCTTGATTTGATCAACACAAGAGCCGCCCTGCTAAACAGGAAGGCACCGGTGGCCATACGGGTTAATCCGGATGTTGATCCAAAAACCCATCCCTATATTTCAACCGGTTTAAAAAAGAATAAATTCGGTATTGATATTGAAACCGCAATTAAAGGATACAAAACCGCAAAGTCACTGAGTCATGTGGATATTATCGGTATCGATTGTCATATCGGATCACAAATTACAGATATTCAACCTTTCAGTGACGCTCTTCAGAGTTTAAAAACCCTGATAAAGAAACTCGAGGAACTCGATATCCACATCAAATATTTGGATATGGGCGGCGGTCTTGGAATAACATATGACGATGAATCTCCGCCACAGCCCGGCGAATACGCAGAAGTCATCGTGAGCGCGATTAAAGATCTTTCCGTTCAAATTATTCTTGAACCGGGAAGGGTAATTGTGGGGAACGCGGGTATTCTTGTAACACGTGCCCTGTATAAGAAAAAAGGAAGCATAAAAAACTTTATCATTGTAGATGCCGGAATGAACGATTTAATCAGACCCACACTGTACCGGGCATATCACGCTGTTCAACCGGTGAATCAAGGCAATGAAAAATGGATAACGGCAGATGTTGTCGGTCCCATCTGTGAAACAGGAGATTATCTTGCTCAGGATCGGAAGATTGTGGAACCGGGTAACGGAAACCTTATGGCGGTGATGAGCGCCGGTGCATACGGCTTTATGATGTCTTCCAATTACTGCTCAAGACTTAAGGTTCCGGAAGTTATGGTTAGAGATGATCAGTTTCATGTGATCAGGGAAAGACAAACGTATGAGGACCTTGTTACGGGTGAGTCGATCCCGGAATTCATAGGAAAATAATTGAAGCACTTTCGAAACCAACGATAAGATATAAACATGACCAATATCTCTTTTTACAAAATGAGCGGAAGCGGTAATGATTTTATCATTATCGATAACCGAAAAGCGGTTATCGATGACAATAGCCTAAACGATTTTATCAGGAAAACCTGCCGTCGAAAGATGTCTGTGGGAGCAGACGGACTCATACTGATTGAGAATACTAATCAGGCGGATTTTAAATGGCGCTTTTATAACTCAGACGGGAGTCGGGCGGAGATGTGTGGTAACGGTGCCAGGTGTGCCGCGAGATTTGCCCATATCAATAAAATCGCAGGCACTGAAATGACTTTTACAACAGATGTGGGCTTTATAAAGGCCAGTATAATCGATGAAAGAGTAAAAATAAAAACACCTGATCCTTCCATCCCAAAGTTGGATTATACGCTCGAAATTAAGAACGGCTCACAATTGTTAAGCAGCATTAATACCGGTGTTCCGCATGTTGTCATCGAAACCGATTCGGTCGATCATATCGATGTTTTTAACAGGGGACAGGAGATCCGGTTTCATCAGGCGTTTTTACCTGACGGGACCAATGTTAATTTTATATCCTCCAAAAATGATAACGGTATATTGATCAGAACATATGAAAGGGGAGTTGAAAACGAAACCCTGGCTTGCGGCACCGGAGCAATTGCCGCGGCCCTGATTACAGCCTGTAAAACAGGGAAAACGTCCCCCATTGATGTGCATACCAAAAGCGGGGGTGTTCTTACGATTCACTTTAAAAAAGAAGGTGATGGCTATTCGTCCGTTTATCTGGAAGGTGATGCGCGTATTATATACAAGGGTGAACTATATCAGGACGCGTTGTATTTTTAATTTACCAGAGGTTGAATCATGAAAATTGAAAAGTCAGAACGATTGAAAAGCCTTCCGCCTTATATTTTTAAGGAACTGGACAGGCTAAAGACAGAGGAAATAAAAAAGGGAGTTGATATCATCGATCTGGGTGTGGGTGACCCGGATATGCCGACACCCGCTCATATCATTAAGGCTCTGGAGACGGCCGCAAACGATCCGCATAATCATCAATATCCATCATATTCCGGTATGGACGACTTTAATAAAGCGGTAACCGGATGGTATAAACATCGATTTAACGTGGATCTTGATCCTGAAAAAGAAGTGGTGACTCTGATCGGTTCAAAAGAGGGAATTGCGCATGTACCGCTCGCTTTCATCAACCCCGGAGATTTCGCCCTCGTCACGAGCCCCGGGTATCCGGTATATGAAATCGGAGTCAAATTTGCGGGCGGGCAAATATATTTGTTGGACCTTTTGAAAGAAAATCATTTTTTACCGGATCTGGAAATAATACCCGATGACGTTTTACAACAAACGAAATTGATGTTCATCAATTATCCAAACAATCCCACATCAGCTGTGGCGGATAATGAATTTTTTCAGAAGGTCGTGAATTTCGCTGAAGAGAACAATATTATTGTTTGCCATGACGCGGCGTATACTGAACTGGCTTTTGATGGGTACAAACCGTTGAGCTTTATGGAAGCCGGAGGCGCCAGGGATGTTGGTATCGAGTTCCATTCACTTTCGAAAACGTACAATATGACCGGATGGCGTATCGGTTTTGCCGTTGGGAAACCGGAAGTGATCCAGGCCCTGGGACAGGTGAAAAGTAATATCGATTCAGGTGTGTTCCAGGCGGTACAGGTAGCGGGAATCGCGGCATTGAGCGGTGATCAGACATGTGTGGAAAACATAAACGCTGAGTATGAAAAAAGAAGGGATGTTCTGGTAAATGGACTGATTGAACTCGGTCTTTCAATCGAAAAACCAAAAGCAACCTTTTACACCTGGATTGAGGTGCCGGATGGTTATACATCCTCTGAATTTGCCAGCCATCTTTTATTAAATACCGGTATCGTCGCGACACCCGGAAATGGGTTCGGTTCCGCGGGAGAAGGGTATATCAGAATGGCCTTAACTGTAAATACAGAAAGACTGAAGGAGGCGGTTGACAGGATTAGATCAAAAGGCTTTTAAACCCATCTTATCGGGGAATTTAAGGTCGATGCTCTGACAAGGCGGATTTAAAATACTCATCCGTTTCAACAAATTTGATTGCATATACTCAAACGGTCGTGTCAATGTATGGGAATCATATCGTTTATATTTCCGTTGGTTCCAACATCGGAAATAAACTCGAAAATTGCAGGAATGGTATAATCGCAACTGCTGATTCAGGTTCGTCCAGCATTTTGCAAGTATCCCACTATTATAAAACTGAACCAGTGGATTATACTGAGCAGGATTGGTTTATAAACACGGTCATAAAAATTGAAACCACCCTGGATCCGTTTAAATTGTTAAACGAGCTGAAAGAAATTCAGCATCGTGCCGGACGCGTGATTGATAAAGTGAGATATGGTCCGAGAATACTTGATCTGGATATTATCTTTTATGACGATGAAGTGATTAAAACATCCGGTCTAATCATTCCGCATCCAAGAATGCACAAAAGACACTTTGTATTACAGCCGATGTGTGATATAGATCCTAATTTTATTCATCCGAAATTAAAAAAGAGTATGAATGATTTACTAAAAAAAGTGATGAACACAAAACAGGAGATTGTCCGGTGTTCATAAAAGTGATCATACTGATTGCTGTTTTTTACATTATTTACAGGACCGTTAAATCATGGCTGCTGAAAAACATGCCGCAACCGGACGAATCCATAGACAGCGGTAAGGTCGGTGAGATTGATGATGTAATGATTAAAGATCCTTACTGCGAAATGTATTTCCCAAAACGAAAAGGAATTCACAAAAAGATCGGCGGAGAGGATTTTTATTTCTGCAGTTCTGATTGCATGAATAAATATTTGAAATTAAGATGAAACAATAATGACGGTTTCGTAAAAAGTCCAACTTCTGCGTTGTGCTGCATTTCGCAATCATTCAACGTACTATAAGTACGCTTCATGATTACGAAATTTGCACGCCTTGAATTTGAACTCTTT
>JAUVGT010000054.1 GCA_030593645.1 Deltaproteobacteria bacterium | reverse complement strand
CCGAGAAGTATACTGGAAGATGATATCGATAACCCCCAATCCAAAGTCGAACCATTTGAAGGAATCCCTTATCTTGAAGAAATACCGTTTTATAAAAACCAGGTAAAAATCGCGCTGAGAAACTGCGGTTACATTGATCCTGATTCGATTGAAGAATATATCAGCCGAAAAGGATATATGGCACTGATTCATGCGCTTAACAGCTCAGATCCATCTAATATAATTGAAGAGATTAAAAAGTCCGGGCTGCGCGGCCGCGGAGGGGGCGGATTCCCGACGGGCACAAAATGGGCCACTTGCGCGAAACATAAGGGTGAAAGATTTATTATCTGCAATGCGGATGAAGGCGACCCGGGCGCTTATATGGATCGAAGTATTCTGGAAGGCGATCCTCACAGTATTTTAGAAGGTATGCTGCTCGCCGGCTATGCGATCGGCTCAAAACAGGGCTTCATTTATGTCCGCAACGAATATCCGCTGGCTGTCAAACGATTGATAACCGCAATTAAACAAGCGGAAAGCTGTGGACTCCTGGGTGACAATATCGCCGGCACTGATTTCAGTTTCCATATTCATATCTCCACCGGAGCGGGAGCCTTTGTTTGTGGTGAATCCACAGCGCTGATGGCATCTCTTGAGGGCAATGTCGGTCGGCCCCGGGCGAAATACGTCCATACCGTTGAAAAGGGGTTCAGGAACAGTCCTTCCAACCTGAACAATGTGGAAACCTACGCGAATGTATCCCCCATACTTTTGAAAGGTGCCGACTGGTATCAAAGTATGGGTACCGAACACAGTA
This sequence comes from Deltaproteobacteria bacterium, assembly GCA_030593645.1. Taxonomy (GTDB): domain Bacteria; phylum Desulfobacterota; class Desulfobacteria; order Desulfobacterales; family JAUVGT01; genus JAUVGT01. The sequence goes on along the minus strand of JAUVGT010000054.1, from coordinate 15,503 downwards.
AAGGAACCAAAGTGTTCAGTCTTGTCGGCAAAATAAAAAATACAGGTCTGGTTGAAGTGCCGATGGGTATCTCCTTGAAGGAAATCACCTTTAACATCGGCGGAGGTGTTCCAAAAAAGAAAAAATTTAAAGCGGTCCAAACAGGCGGTCCATCCGGCGGCTGTATACCTGAGCGCTTTCTTAACCTCCCCGTTGATTATCAAAAGCTGACGGAAGTCGGTTCGATCATGGGATCCGGCGGGATGATTATCATGGACCAGGATACCTGCATGGTCGATGTGGCCCGGTATTTTGTCGATTTTTTAAAAGATGAATCCTGCGGCCAGTGCAATCCCTGCCGTGAAGGGTTAAAACAGATGCTGGAAATTCTCACACGAATCTGCGAGGGTGACGGACAGGAAGGGGACATCGAACTTCTTGAAGAGCTGGGAAGCATGATACAAAAGTTCTCACTTTGCGGACTTGGCACATCCGCGCCGAATCCTGTGCTGACAAGCATTTTGTATTTTCGGGATGAATATGAAAACCATATCAAGGATAAAAAATGCCCCGCGGGTGTATGCAAACCATTGTTTCATTACGAAATTGATGAAGAAGCCTGCACAGGATGCACCCTTTGCGCGAAAAAATGCCCGCAGGATGCCATCACGGGTAAGAAAAAAGAACCTCACAGCCTTGAACAGGATAAATGCATCAAATGCGGTATTTGTTACGATGGCTGTAAGTTCAATGCCATTGTTATTCGATAATGATAAAGGATTTTTTAGACTATGATTAATTTCAAACTAAACGGTAAAAAGGTCCAGGGAGAAGAAGGACAGTATATCCTTCAGGTTGCTGAAAAATATGACGTGGAAATCCCCACACTCTGCCATCATAAAGCCCTGGAACCGGCCGGTATGTGCCGGTTATGTACGGTTGAGCTTTTTGATGGACGCCGAAGCCGTTTTGTTACGGCCTGTAATTATCCCATTTGGAAAGGAATGGAGGTCAGCACGAATACTGAATCTGTGATTCAGGGCCGAAAGCTTATCGTGGAAATGCTGCTCGCAAGATGCCCCGAGGTTCCGGTTATTCGAAAACTGGCCGATGAATACGGTATTGATCAACCGCGGTTTAAAACAGAGGATGACGACTGTATACTTTGCGGTTTATGTACCCGCATATGTGAAAAGATGGGTAACAGCGCCATTACTTTGACCGGCCGCGGTATAGACATGAAAGTCGATACACCGTTCCACATTCAAACTGACGTTTGTTTGGCATGCGGTGCCTGTGCTTCACTTTGCCCCACCGGACATATCACCCTGGATCGAATTAAAAGCCTGATCACCAAAAATGAGAATGTAAAACCCATCCCGTCTGAGTACGATATGGGACTCATGGGGAGGAAACCGGTTTATGTTCCATATGCCCAGGCAGTCCCCAACACACCGGCCATAGACAGGGATTTTTGCGTTCATTTTAAAACCGGCGGCTGTCAGATATGTACTGAGTTTTGCGGAGTTGACGCCATCGATCATAAAATGGAAGATGAAATAATCGAACTCGATGTGGGATCGATCATTCTTGCCCCGGGGTTCGAATCTTTTGATCCTTCAAAATTTGATTCCTATAATTATGCCAACCATCCAAATGTGATTACATCCATGGAAATGGAGCGGATATTATCTGCATCCGGTCCCTCCGAAGGTCATCTGGTCCGTCAGTCCGATCATAAAGAGCCGAAAAAAATCGCATGGTTCCAGTGTGTCGGTTCCAGGGATATGAATCGGTGCGATAATTCATATTGTTCGTCGGTCTGCTGTATGTATGCCATTAAGGAAGCGGTTATAGCCAAGGAGCACGCCGGTGATGATCTGGACTGTACTATTTTTTATATGGACATGCGGACCCACGGTAAAGATTTTGAACGATTTTATGATAACGCCAAAGAACAAGGCATCCGGTTTATCAGGAGCCGGGTTCATACCATTGATCCTGTTTCCGGGTCAGATGATTTATCTGTACGTTATGTCACGGAAGACGGCAAATTGGACACCGAATCGTTTGACATGATTGTGTTGTCCATCGGCCTTCAAACGTCTCCGGAAACCATCGAACTGGCCGGTAAACTGGGTGTTGAGCTGACACCCGGTAATTTCTGTAAAACCGACACATTCGAGCCGGTGGAAACATCAAAGAAAGGCATATATGTGTGCGGCGCTTTTCAGGGGCCTAAAGATATCCCGCAGTCCGTTGTGGATGCCAGTGCCGCTGCATCAGCTGCCGGTGAAATATTAAGTGAAGCCCGCAACACAAAAACAAAGATCGCTGAAGTCATTCCGGAAACCAATGTGATCGGTGACCGTCCCCGTATCGGCGTGTTTGTATGCCGATGCGGAATCAATATTGCCGGTGTGGTTGATGTTCCCTCGGTTGCGGAATACGCAGCCGAATTGCCGTATGTTGAGTATACCACGGACAACCTGTACTCCTGCTCACAGGATACGCAGGAAACCATGACACAGATTATCAAACAGAAAAATTTGAATCGTGTGGTGGTTGCCGCCTGTACACCCAAAACACATGAACCCCTGTTTCAGGAAACGTTGATCAACGCGGGTTTAAATAAATATCTTTTTGAAATGTGCAACATCCGGAATCACGATTCATGGGTCCACAAAAATGATCCGGATCTGGCTACGGAAAAAGCCAGGGACCTCGTTCGAATGGCGGTTTCAAAGGTTGCGCTCATGCAGCCCCTGAAAGAAGCCGAGTTAGAGGTCAATCAGACTGCAATAGTTATCGGTGGCGGTATATCCGGTATGACTTCGGCCAGGAGCCTGGCAAACCAGGGATTTGAAACACATCTCATTGAAAAAGGAAATCAGCTCGGCGGCCAGGCCGTTAACATTTTTAAAACCGCAGCAGGAGATGATGTACAGAAAAAACTCAACGCACTGGTTAAAGAAGTGGATAATAACAAGAAGATAAATGTCCATTTGAATTCCGAGATCACGCAAGTTGAAGGTTTTGTCGGAAACTTTAAATCCACACTGAAGGCAGATGATAAAGAAGAAACCATTGAATATGGCATCGCCGTAATTGCCACGGGTGCCTCAAGCTATAAGCCCACAGAATACAGCTATGGTAAAGATCAGCGAATATTGACCAGCCTGGAGCTTGATCGAAAGTTTATTGAAAAAGATAAAAGCTTAAAAAATATATCCTCCGCGGTTTTCATCCAGTGCGTGGGTTCCAGGGAACCGGATCGTCCGTATTGCAGCCGGGTCTGCTGTACCCATTCAATCGATAATGCTTTGGAGCTTAAAAAAATGAATCCCGATATGAACATATACATCTTATACCGGGATATAAGAACCTATGGTGAACGGGAATACATCTACAGGGAAGCCAGGGAAAAGGGAATTATTTTCATAAGATATTCACTCGATCAAAAACCCGAACTCTCTCTCAATAAAGACCGAATCATCATCAATGCGACAGACCATATCCTGGGCAGGCCCGTGGAAATAGAAGCGGATCTGGTGACCCTGGCTTCGGCCATCATCCCGAATAAAGGTGAAGCTCTGGCCCGGTTTTTCAAAGTGCCGATAAATGATGACGGTTTCTTTGTTGAAAAACACGCCAAGCTCGGACCTTCTGAATTCGCGACAGACGGGGTTTTCCTTTGCGGTCTGGCCCATTATCCGAAACCGATTGATGAATCTGTATCCCAGGGCAGAGCTGCCGCTTCAAGAGCCGTCACACTGCTGGCCCGGAAAAATATTTTTACCAGCGGTACGATCGCGGCCACAGCACCGATGCACTGCAGTTCCTGCGGTGTCTGTGTATCCATTTGCCCATATTCAGCCCCATCCTTTACCGAGGAAGGGCCTTTTACCGGCAAAGCTGAAATCAATCCCCTCCTGTGCAAAGGATGCGGGCTTTGTGTGGCTTCCTGCCGATCAGGAGCCATTCACTTAAACGGATTTGATAATGACCAGATATTTGAACAAATTTTTAATGTAATGTAGACGGCCTTTGGCCGTCAGCTCTTATCTGTTGGAGCCTTAAACCAAGAGCTAAGAGCCATCAGCTAACTAGGAGTAACTCATGTCAGATTGGGAACCGAAAATTGTCAGTTTTTTGTGCAACTGGTGCAGCTACGGCGCAGCAGATCTTGCGGGTGTGAGCCGTATGCAGTATCCGCCCAATATCCGTGTGATCAGAATCCCCTGCGCAGGACGAATGAGCCCTAAATTTGCCCTGGCCGCGCTGCGGGAAGGGGCTGATGCAGTATGGGTATCCGGGTGACATCCCGGAGAATGCCATTACCTGGAAGGTAATTACTATGCCCGTCGAAAATTCGCACTGTTTAAGAACCTGATGGAACACATGGGGATCGAACCGGACCGAATTCATTTTTCCTGGATCTCTTCGGCAGAATCAACCAAGTTTGTAAAGGTTGTCAAGGAAATCACGGAAAAGGTGAAAGCCCTTGGTCCCAATAATCATTTTGTAAAAAAAGAGGCTAAGGTAGCATAATATGTTAGGATATATCGATAAAATAAAAAAAATATCTAAACGACTCCTTCAGGAGTCCAGGGTGGATATGGTTATTGGTTTCCGAAAAGGAACCATGCCGATGATGAATGAGCCCTGTTTTATCAAAAATCCGGATGATGTGGATACACTGGTTTGGGACAGTCACTGCGGAATCAACCTGGCTAACTACCTGACAAACAGAAAAGAAAAGATCGGTATTATCGCCAAAGGCTGTGATTCCCGCAATATTGTGACGCATATCATTGAGAATAAAATCAGCAGGGATCAGCTCGTGATTATCGGTGTCCCCTGTAAGGGGATGGTCGATAAACGGAAAGTCTCATCAAAAATTGAAGAGGAAATTCAAGATACTTCTGAAAAAGACAGTCAAATCATAGTAAAGACCCGGGCCGGTGAAACAGCCCTTGATAAAGCTGAAGTACTCCAGGATAACTGTCTGACATGTATTCATCGCAATCCGGCTATTTACGACGAACTTGCCGCGGATCTTGTTGAGGAACAAAAGGATATCGATCGATATGAAGATACCCACACGATCGAAGCCATGTCTTCTGAGGAAAAATGGAAATATTTTGAGGACCTGCTGGCTCCCTGTATCCGCTGCTACGCGTGCAAAAACGCCTGCCCCTTATGTTATTGCCCCACATGTTTTGTTGACGAATCAAAACCTCAGTGGGTGGGTAAAAGCCAGGATACAACAGATATCAGAACATTTCATTTTCTAAGGGCGTTTCACTGCGCCGGCAGGTGCACGGATTGCGGGGCCTGTGAAAGAGCCTGTCCCGTTGGAATAAATATGCGGGTATTTACAAAAAAACTGGAAAAAGACTGCCTGGATCAGTTCGGCTGGGAAGCCGGTCTTTCCCTGGATGACAGGCCGCCTCTCGATACATACAGACCGGATGATCCGGAAAATTTTATAAAGTAAATCGTTATTGTATATCAAATGACAAAACATAAAAGGCATATCATATGAAGGTCGTAATCATCGATAAAGGACAATGGGCCGAAGACCTTGAAGGGCTGAAAAAATCCTATCAGCTTTTCGGACCTGTTGGGGAAAAAGATTACACTGTTTTCAAAACGCTTGAAAAAGGAATGCTACCGGATTTCAGCACACTGAATACCCGTCTCTCGCCAAAATCGATCGTTTTTCCTCAATCCGAAGATATATTAGAATTTTCCCTGGATGAAACACGGGAAGACCACCATATCATGAAAGAGGTTAAAAAGGATCATCCTTCAAGGGCGGTTTTCGGCATCAGGCCCTGTGACGCAAAATCCATATCACTTGTTAAACTCAACTTCGACACCGCGGAATACAAAGACCCCTATTGGCTCTCTGCTTACGAAGCCACCACGTTTGTGGGTCTCGCCTGCGACAACCCGGCCTCAACCTGCTTTTGTACCACCGCCGGCTGCGGACCGTATCATGAGGAGGGGCTTGATGTTCTCCTGACCGATGAAGGGGATCATTTCGTCGCAAAAGCGCTGACTGATAAAGGAGAGACCTTAATCAAAACAGCCGGATGGGCCACTGAAACAGAGGATACTTTTAAATTAAAAAAGAAAACAGCGGAAAGCAAAATAACATCAGCCGTTGAAACCGGCAATCTTGAAAACCTTGAAATTCTTGATCTTCATGGTGCAACATTCTGGGACGACATATCTTTTGCCTGCCTGAACTGCGGGACCTGTACGTATGTCTGCCCCACATGCTGGTGTTTTGATATTCAGGATGAAGTCCACGGTAAATCAGGAAAACGCATGCGAAACTGGGACAGCTGTATGTTCCCATTGTTTACAATACATACCACCGGACATAATCCCCGGGGAACCAAAATGCAGCGCGTCAGACAGCGGTTTATGCATAAACTGAAATATTTTTTGGATAAATACAACCAGGGTATTATGTGTGTGGGGTGCGGCCGCTGTGTACGCCAGTGCCCGGTCAATATCGATATTCGCAGGGTTTGTAATCTGATGAATAGTTATAAACCCGAAGATGCTTGTGCAGCACAGGAATAATAACAGGAGGAATAAGTGCAAAATCCATATTTACCTTATCCGGTCCGCGTTGATGACATAGAAGTGGCAACAGAGGATAAGAGCCTGAAAACGTTTAAATTCGTATTTTTAAATGATGGTGATGAAAAAAAGTTCGCCTATAAAGCCGGTCAGTTTGCCGAACTGTCAATACCGGGTGTGGGTGAAATACCCATCGGGATCGCGTCTTCCCCTGTTGAAAAAGGTTTTGTCATGTTTACCGTCTTCAGGGCCGGTGTGGTAACCACTCATCTTCATAACATGAAAACCGGTAATATCATGGGCATTCGCGGCCCCCTTGGCAACTGGTATCCCTGGGACATGCTTGAGGGCAAAAACATTTTAATTGTGGGCGGTGGTTTTGCGTTTACAACACTAAGGTCTTCAATTGTATATATGTTGGATCCCGCAAACCGATCAAAATTTGGCAATATTGATGTGGTATATGGGGCAAGAACACCGGGAATGCTGCTCTACAAGGACGAACTGATTGAATGGGAAAAACGTGATGATATTAATATGCACCTGACCATCGACGCGCCGGCCGAAGGCTGGAATTATAATGTCGGTTTTACTCCACCGATCACCGAGGAAAAAGCGCCCAAGGGTGATGAAAACACATACGCCATTGTTTGCGGTCCGCCGATCATGATTAAGTTTACACTTCCGGTTCTGGAAAAACTTGGATATTCAAATGATCACATAATAATGTCACTGGAAAACCGTATGAAATGCGGATTTGGCATGTGCGGTCGCTGCGGAATCGGAAAAGAACTGGTGTGCAAAGACGGTCCGGTTTTTACACTTGACCAGGTGAATCAGACACCGAAAGAATATTAAAACCACTCTGAATGCTTCATTCAAGAGAGGCGAGTAACCTGAATCAGAGTTTGACATCTGATGAATAATGCTCATTATTTAAGTGATTATCAGTATTCATGGCCAATAAATTAACACTATTTTACGTGAAAACTTTAAAAAAGACGGGTAGTAACTAATAAACCAATGAATTGCAGTATATTAGAAGATTTCGCCCACCGTTTGTCTTCACTATTTTCATGTTGACAAGAATAACCCAATAATATAAAAAGACAGACTTAAATTATAATGGATTAAAGGCGGTATGCCAAAATATATTAACATAAAGGAGGATTTTTAAATGCCAAATGTTGACTTTGAAGGTAAGACTTTTGCAGTAGACGAAGATGGTTTCATCGATTCATATGAAAACTGGTCCCAGGAATGGGTACAGTGGGTTAAAAAAGAAGAAGGTATCGAAGAACTGAACGATGAACATCAGCAAGTAATTAAGGTTCTACGTGAATATTATGAAAAGAACGGGATTGCTCCGATGGTTCGTGTTCTTTCTAAGGTTACCGGTTTCAAACTGAAGCACATCTATGAACTGTTTCCATCAGGACCCGGCAAGGGAGCATGTAAAATGGCCGGTCTTCCGAAACCGACCGGATGTGTTTAATTAACATCTTGACTTCTAAATGACTGATAAAGGCCCTGCATTTTGTGCGGGGCCTTTTTTTTCACGGGGGGATATCATGACTCTAACTGTAAAAACGCACACGCAAACGGAATTTCTTGATATTACATCTGAAATACAGAAAATCATTGAATCTGAAAATATTTCCGATGGCGTGATCATGTTGTATGTACCCCATACGACCTCAGCCATTACCATAAACGAAAGTGCCGATCCCAGTGTTAAATCTGATATACTGATGATCCTGAATGATATTGTCCCCTGGAATGCAAAATATCGTCATATGGAAGGGAATTCACCCGCGCACGTCAAATCGACACTTGTCGGTGCGTCAGAGCTTATTGCCGTTGAAAATGGAAGGCTTTCACTTGGAACATGGCAGGGAATATTTTTTTGCGAGTTTGACGGCCCCAGAACCCGTAAAGTACATATAAAATCGATTACAAAATAAACGCTATGAACCACGAAACACACGAAAACCACGGAAAAAATTCAAGAAGAATACAGTCTCAAAGCAGGTTGCATTCAATGCTCCGCACTTGGCTATAAAATAAATATCAGACACACAACTTTTAAATATATTAATATCTAAATGATTTAACTTTCGTGGTTAAAAGGAATTAAAAAGGGATGAATCAATGCCTGTAATGGACGATATTGATAAGACCATTCTAAATCGGATACAATCCGATTTTCCTCTCACACCACAGCCATATCAAACCATTGCGGAAAAACTCGGTCTTCCTGAAGAGGATGTCATCAAACGTTTGAGCAGATTAAAGGATAACGGAATTATCCGCAGAATTGGTGGGAATTTTGTTCCGGAAAAACTCGGTTTTGTGAGCACACTATGCACCGCAAAAGTCCCTGAAACTCAAATTGATCAATTTACTCAGGTGGTAAACCGATATCCAGGGGTCACTCATAATTACCAGAGAGAAAATGAATTTAATATTTGGTTTACTTTTATCGCTCCTTCAATGGAAGAAATTGAAGCCAACCTGTTAAAAATTTCTCAGGAAACCGGAATCAAGGATATCCTCAACCTTCCGGCAACACGGGTGTTTAAAATCAAAGCAAAGTTTGAACTTTAAACCACCAGCGTAGACAGGTTTTAACCCATGAAAGATCTTCGAATCGCCGTCGCGATTATGAATTCCCCGATTTCTGAAACTCAAGCAAACCGGGATAAAATGACCGGCTTAATTGAATCAGCCTCAAAACAAGGCGCGGAGCTTATTTGCTTTCCCGAATTGAATATCACCGGGTATACATCGCGAGAAGATATTATCCAATATGCTGAACCGGTTCCAGGACCCTCAACCCGGCTTCTTATTCAAACGGCAAAAACCGAAAATATGGTTATACTGGCCGGGATGGCCGAGAAAGATACAAAAAACCGGATATACGCAAGTCACATCATTGCAAAACCGGATGGAACCATGGGTGTATACCGAAAACTTCATATCGCACCACCCGAAAAAAAGATCTTTACACCGGGCAATACTATTCCGCTATTTCAAATTCATGATATTCATTTCGGCATACAGCTTTGTTACGATGCCCATTTCCCGGATCTTTCCACATATATGGCCGCAAAGGGCGCGCACATAATATTTTTCTCCCATGCTTCGCCCAGGGGAACATCCGGTCAAAAATTCGATTCCTGGATGCGGCATCTTCCCGCAAGGGCTTATGACAATAGTCTTTTTGTTATCGCCTGCAACCAGACCGGCGACAACAAAAATGGGCTTGTTTTCCCTGGCGTTTCGATGATTATCAGCCCGTCAGGAGAAGTGCTTGATTCTGATACCAGCGGTAAAGAAGGTCTTCTGATCGCCGACCTCAAAGCAAAAGATCTCAACACCGTACGAAATCATAAAATGCGCTACTTTTTCCCCAACAGAAGACCGGAATTGTACGAATAAAAGATGAACGTCCAACGTCGAACATCGAACGCCCAACGTCGAATGTGGAAGGCTCTTCGCTTTTCCTATTTTAGCAATAAGTTAAAATCCGCCTACAGTCCAATTCATTACTTATAAAAGGTGTAGATCTGTGTTCACCTATTGTTTTCTATAAATAATCAATAAGATACAAGCTATGAATTCAGATTATTAATATACTTATTCCACCTTTTCAGTTATAGAGTCGTCCAAAGCAATTGAAAGTTTAAACTACTTCAAGATTTTTTATGATTCGGTTGAGCGCAGCGACATCATTATTCGACGTTGGGCGTTCGACGTTCGACGTTCATCTTTTCCCGTTCATCTCTTCCGGTATTCCAGCACCGAATCCACGGAATAGATGATTAACGCGGACCATATCATTCCGAATGTCCATACCTGGACTGTTGTAAAGGGTTCGTTATAAATAAATACCGCCAGGAGGAAGGTACAGCTTGGCGCGATATACTGAAGAATTCCTAGGGTCGCCAGGTGGATTTTTCTGGCTCCAATTGTAAAAAACAGAAGCGGTGGTGCGGTGACAAACACGGTACAAATAAGAAGGATGTCGATTCTAACAGACATTCTGAAAATGGAACCCATACCTGCTGTATCAAGATAAACCAGATAACCCAACGCGGGTAAAAACAGGATCAGGGTTTCAACAGTCAGGCCCACAAGTGCGTCTACAGGGGCAACCTTTCTGATCAGCCCATAAAAGGCAAATGTGACCGCGAGTGTCAATGAAATCCAGGGAAGTTTTCCATAATGAACCGTAAGGTATAACACCCCAAGACCCGCGATGATTACAGCTGCCGCCCTGGCCGGTCTCAAACGTTCTTTCAGAAATATCATGCCCAACAGGACATTCACCAGGGGATTGATATAATATCCCAGACTTGTCTGCAGTATCTGGTTGTTGTTAATCGACCAGATAAATATAAACCAGTTGGTGGCAACCAGAATGGTACTGACAATCAGGATCAACATTGTTCGATATGACTTTATTACAGCCTTGAATTCATTCCATTGCCCTGATATTAATATTAGGGGTAGAAGAAACAGAAGAGACCATACAACCCGATGCATGAGTATTTCAAAAGCGGGTACAACCCGTAACACTTTAAAATATATTGGGCTGAATCCCCAGATCAGAAAAGCGGCTGAAGCGCTGATCACACCGATAATCGCTTCCTTTGAAGGGGTACTGTATTTTTTTGTATCACTATCATTCATAATCGTTCGATTCCTTAGAAGAATAGAGAAATAATCATTTTTTGGCAGGATGTCAAAAGTTACACGGGAGAAAAACATGTTTAAAACAAAAGTTACAGATTTATTGAATATAGAATACCCGATTATCGGCGGTACAATGATGTGGATCAGTGATTCAGACTTTGTTGCGGCCATCTCCAATGCCGGCGGCCTGGGGATACTTGCATCGGCAATTTATGAATCAAAGGAAAAATTCGCCACCGCAATTGACCGTGTTCATGACCTGACAGAACAGCCGTTCGCGGTCAACCTCAACCTTTTCCCGGCCATGCGGCCGATTGATAATCATGATTATTTAAAAGTCATGATTGAGAAAAATGTCAAAATTGTTGAAACTTCCGGTCATGAGGCGCCCATAGACCTTTACAGGCGTTTTAAAGAAGCCGGGATGATATGGATACATAAATGTGTAGGGATTCGTTATGCCCTTAAAATACAGGACCTGGGCGCGGATATTGTGACGGTTGTCGGTTATGAAAATGGCGGCGCCACAGGTAAGCTTGATATCGGCACCCTGGTCCTGGTTCCTGCCGTTAAGGATGCAGTCAATATACCGGTAATTGGAGGAGGGGGTGTTTCTGATGGACGCGGATTGCTCGCACTGCTTTCACTGGGGGCTGACGCGGTTATCATGGGAACCCGGCTGCTCGCCACAGTGGAATGTCCCATAAACAGGAAACTTAAAAAAGCACTGGTCAATGCCACCGAATTGGATACCATGCTCATCATGCGATCCATTAACGCGACACACCGTGTCTGGTCAAACACGGCAGCAGAAAAATGTGCCGATCTGGAATCGCAGGGAGCTGATTTTAATAAAATTTATAGTGTGATATCCGGTGATAGTGCCAAAAAAATGTTTTGCGACGGTGATCTGGATGCCGGTATCCTCGCGTGCGGTCAAGGTATCGGTTTGACACATGACATCCCGACTGTTAAAGACCTTTTTAGCAGAATCATGTCACAGGCAAAAGAAATGGCAATCGCTCTGTCTGAATAGAAAGGTGCCAAGGGAAGAGCAATGCAGGGGCAAGCTTGTGCGGGTTAACTCCAACATAAACACTACGGAGGAAGTCAATGAGTACAGACGATCTGTTTAAAGTGGAAAAACATGACCATGTTGCGTGGTTTATTCTGAACAATCCTGAAAAACGTAATGCAATGAGCCTTGCCTTTTACAGGGGATTGGTTGAGCACTTCTCAAATTTTGATAAAGATCCGGATGTCCGGGTCGTTGTCATTAAAGCGGAAGGTAAAAGCTTTACCGCCGGAACAGACCTTGAAGAAGCCGCGGCATTAGGAGGAGAGGGCGGCGCGGACGACCGTGATCGACTCAATCGAATCCTTCTGGACCTGCAGGAGGGGGTCAATGCGATCGAAAACTGCCGCAAGCCGGTTATCGCCGCGATCCACTCCCATTGCCTGGGCGGTGGGTTAGACATGCTCTGCGCGTGTGATATTCGTATCGCCGACAGAACAGCTGTTTTCAGTATCCGGGAAACCCGCATCGGGCTTATTGCGGATATTGGCACCCTGCAGCGTCTCCCCCACATCATCGGACAAGGATTCACAAGGGAACTCGCGTTTACAGGCCGTGATTTTAAAGCAGAGGAAGCCTTCAACATAGGATTTGTGACAAAGGTTTGCCTGGACCGTAACGAGCTGTATAAAGAGGCCGACAAAACCGCCTCCATGATTGCAGGCTGCCCCCCCCTTGCTGTCCAGGGGACCAAGGATGTGATCAATTTCAGCAGAGATCATGATGTTCCTGCCGGACTCCAATACGTTGCCCAAAAAAATATCACCCCTCTTTTATCTGAAGATACGACTGAAGCGATGACCTCATTCATGGAGAAAAGAAAACCTGTGTTTAAAGGGAAGTGATCACAGTCACTTTTTAAAACTTATAATAACAATAAACTATTTCAGTTTGTTAATCAATCGTGGACATTTGAACTTTGATTTGATAAGAATGAAGATTACCTGTTGACTTTATTCAGAGCGCTCTTTGGAAGTTTTTCGTGAACCATTTAATTTTCTTATATTCAAAAAGGAGGCAAAATGGCTGAAAACAATCAAACAAAGATAAAAGGATTTGATCATCTTTTCATAGTTGAAATTTGGGGGAATGTATTGGAAGCAGTTCGAAAAGTATTAACCCCTCAACTCCTGGAGCTTTGCACCAAATGGCTGACTGTATTCGGCCATTACAGTATTCTGGCCGCGTCCGCGCTGTCGCTTCTTATTGGTATCATTGGAGCGATTCGTCTTGAGAGTTTTACCTTCTTTTTAATGTCGTTGGGTTTTGCGGTTGGTATACTGGTCGTTCAATATATTGCCCATCGGTTTTTAAAAGCCGGAGAAATACTCATCGGCAATAATCCCAGCTCCCTTTCCTCCGGCGCCTTTCTCGATTCAGTGGGCTTGATTGCCATGATAAGTGGTATTCTGGCACTCTTATACAGTTTATACCCGGCCATAAAGGGGCCATCTCTTGAATTTTTAATCATGGGTGTCGCTTCATTTGTTTTCCTGGAGTTTGTTGCGCTGGTTGCCCTTAACCCAAAAACAGTTAATCTGGATGTTATTGAAAAGACATCCGCCGGGCAGGAAGCGATCGGTATCATCACATTTTTTATTAAAAAATTGATGCGACTGGTTCCCATCCTTTTTGGTATCGGTCTTGTTGTAGGCACCATTATTCTACTGGTCCATTTCTTTGGTCTGTTTGGTAAAAATTTAGGACTGGCATCCATGAGATTCGCTTCACCAAGGGGCGACTATTTTAATTTAATTGCTATCGGCCTGCTTCCATTTATCAGCTACATCGCTTTCGTGATACTCTATCTACAGATTGATATCATCAAAGCCATTTTATCCTGGTTAAAAAAAAATAAGTAACCTGGATATTACCTTTTTCTTAACGCAATTCAGGTAAGAATACTGCAGTCCGCGGGTTTGGATCGGATGGATTCATCCAAACCTGCGGACAGCATGCTTTGAAGTGGAAAACCTTCAATAAAACTTTCAGCCTCAAATTTCAGCGCGTAAATATCCCCCATGATTGTAAGAAAATCTGATTCACTGCAGCCCAGCGAAGATATAAATGAATCAACTACTCTTGCCTTTGTTTCCTCACTGATTTCTTCGGACGAAAATTCCGCAATCAGATTTCCCAGGCAAATCATCCGAACAAACGCGTCGGACAGACTTTCTCCATCAAAGTGTCTCAAATCTCCCAGGCTGTGAAATTCACATGCCCGCCTGACCTTTCCAGGCAGTCCCCATCGGTCACACACCAGAGCTCCCAAATAGGCGCTTTTCGGTGCTGAAAAATGATCCTCAGCATCACTGAAAAGGCAGCCATTGTCCCGGGTGTATTGGACCAGCAGGTTGTACTGATTTGGAAAAAAGGTTGAATATACTAATTTACCCATATCATGCAATACTGAAACGGACCACAATCCCTCCAGTGAAATAAATATTTCAAATTGTCTGGTCAGTTTTCGTATGCAAAGGGCTGAATAAAAAGAATGGAACCAGAATTCTTTTAATATACTCTTCTGATTGATACCCAGAACATTAATGACTGATATTGAAAGGATAATATGTCTGATTTCATTAAATCCAAAATATGCGATTGCAAATTGGATGTCATCTATTTCGTTATGGAGGTTGAAATACGCCGAATTTATCACTTTCAAGATTTGAGACACAAGTAACGGGTCTGTATTCAGGGAATCGACCATTTCATCAAGAGTGATATTTCCTGTATCGATTTTTTTCTGAAGGGACGTTACCAGACAAGGGAGGGGTGGTAATGTACAATCATGATACAAAAATTTTTTGGGGTCAATCTCTATGGGTTCAAATTTATCCATATAGCAAATCTTCCGATGAGTGAACTCTTAAAACCGTTGTATCATTAACAAATACAGTCCACAATCCGTGTAACCACTCATTTTTCCATAGGTATTTACCACCATGGAAGCCTGAGTAGAAACCCCTGCCCCTTCATAATCATTGAATTTAATACAAAATATGAGATTTATTGTTTATTTTATCAAATAAAACCTGGTCCTTTGGGCCAGGTCAGAGATAAATGGCTCTGCCATAAGAAATAAATCAAAGTGACTAAAGTGAGCTAAAGTGCACTAAAGTTCCGTCGCCGCTAAAGCTATGCGGACAGT
>JAUVGT010000277.1 GCA_030593645.1 Deltaproteobacteria bacterium | reverse complement strand
CTTTTTTTTGTAGTAAAACAGAATAACCACAACCAGTAAAATGAATACAATGTTAACCAATGCGCATTTCCACCCCAGAAAAGTGGAAAGAAATACAGGGAGCAGCAGTCCCCGGAACGCGATCAATCCCGGTATTTTGTTAAAAAACGCCTCTCCGGTTCCCCCTTCAGTCCTTGCATACTTTAAAAAGCGCATACCAAACAGAATACTTGCCCGGGCATAGGCAGGAACGATAATCAGGACTAAACTTCTGTGGGAGTCCAGAGATGCGATGCCGGCCCACTTTATGGACAAACCGCAGATAATCGCCACAAGACCCATCGCTCCGATCCTGCTGTCTTTCATTATCTCCAGCGCCTTATTCCGATTGCGCGGCCCGTATAAGCCATCAGCAGTATCGCCCAGACCGTCCAGATGAAACGCGCCGGTCAGTATCACAAGTAAGATGACATCCAGGAGTGACGCAACCGGCCCGGACCATAACCGCATGACCAATTGATCAAAAACAGCCAACAGTATTCCAATCAGGATACCCGCAACCGGAAAATACGGGACCATTCCTTCAGGATCAAACGCCCTGGGTTTGCCCAGTGGAATGATCGTAATAAATTGTATGGCTGCGATAAAGTTGGACATATTCCTATTTCAATAAAGATAATAATTCGTTTGCCGCTACATTCGGCGCTTTTCTTCCTTTTTCAACTTCCCGGGAGATACCGGGCAGGAGTTTCTTAATGTTCGTGTTTTCAAAAAATCTTGACTTCAAACCTTCTTCCAGAAGCGCCCACATCCATTCAAGGGACTGTTTTCTTCTTTTTTCAGTATATTCACCGGTTGATGTCAGTTTTTTCCGGTGCTCAAGTATGGTCTCCCAGATATCCTCAATACCATCCAGTGTCACCGCACTGCAAGTGAGCACCGGTACTGACCAGGAAGCCGATTGCTGTATTAAAAGACTTAATGCTGATTCATATTCGTGTTTTGCCAATTGCGCTTTTTTGATGTTATCACCATCCGCTTTATTTATGGCGACCGCGTCCGCAAGTTCAAAGATCCCTTTTTTCAAACCCTGCAGTTCATCTCCTGCACCGGCCAGCATGAGAACCAGGAAAAAATCGACCATGGAGGCCACAGCGGTTTCAGATTGCCCCACACCCACGGTTTCCACAATAATGACATCAAACCCGGCCGACTCGCAAATAATCATGGTTTCTCTTGTTTTCCCTGCCACTCCTCCTAAAGTTCCTCCCGAAGGCGACGGTCGGATAAATGCGTTTTTTTCGACAGAGAGTTTTTCCATTCTTGTTTTGTCACCCATGATACTGCCGCCGCTCTTCCTGCTGCTCGGATCAACAGCCAAAACAGCCACATTTTGCTTTTCCCGGATCAGCATCATTCCGAAATTTTCAATAAATGTACTCTTCCCCACACCCGGCACACCTGTTATCCCGATACGGACCGCTTTGCCTGAATCCGGCAGAAGTTTATCAATAATGATTTTTGCCGTGTTTTGATGCTCCGGGAGTGTGCTTTCAATAAGGGTAATGGTCTTTGCCAGAACCCTCATGTTTTGTTCAAGCACACCGTTGATGTAATATTCCGGTTTTTTAATTTTCATTTTATTATAACCGGTAAGCCGGCGACCATCCAAACTACCTTATCGGCACAGGATGCAACCCTCTGGTTGACAAATCCGGCCAGATCTCTAAAAAGTCTGGCCATTTTGTTTTCAGGAACAATCCCGGTTCCCACTTCATTGGTTACCAAAATCACAGGATTTACTGAATTTTCAAGTGATTTTACTAGCTTATCCAGGTAAGGGATAAGCTTCTCCTGAATATCGATTTTATTTTCAATCATCAGGTTGTTGATCCACAGGGTCAGGCAATCCACCAGGATGACAGTCTTTTCAGAGCTGTTTTTTAAAATGGCTTCCGGTAGATTTACAGGAGTTTCTATGGTATCCCAGGTTTTATTTCTTTCTTTCCGGTGGTTTTCAACCCTCTGTTTCATCTCCCGGTCATGGGGTACACAAGTGGCGATAAACACATTATGATCCGCATTCATGCCTTCGGCAAGCTTAAGCGCGTACCCGCTTTTCCCGCTCCGGCAGCCTCCTGTAATGAGAATTGTTTCTTTCAATGTTGTTCCTTATTTTTTATACATCTATCAATTGTTCAATTTTCTCCATATCAACATGTGCTGCTAAATGTTCGGCGAGCAGATCATAGTCCCGATCTCTGGCTGAAGGTCCATGAATTTCTGATATTTCAATAGTGTTGAGTCCGATATGATTCAGCCATTTTCTGGTAATGCCGGGAACATCAAAAAAACCATGGATATATGTACCAAAATCTCCGGTATTTGGGTTGACGCTGCCGTCTTTTTTTGTACAGGTGATACTATTTTGTTCAATCACATTCAGGAACGCACTGCCGTCA
This sequence comes from Deltaproteobacteria bacterium, assembly GCA_030593645.1. Lineage (GTDB taxonomy): Bacteria > Desulfobacterota > Desulfobacteria > Desulfobacterales > JAUVGT01 > JAUVGT01. The sequence goes on along the minus strand of JAUVGT010000277.1, from coordinate 4,254 downwards.
CTAATTTTTGTCTGGCCCATATGAATTTCATATCCCATGCCTTCAATCCCCTCCCATATAAATCGGGTTCGGGTGGTTGTTTTTGGCGCTTTCAAATATGTTTCTACAGGAAGCAGTGACAATCCTTTTGTGATGCCGGGCGCACCCTCGAGTCCGTCAGGATCATGCACCGTTTTGCCCATCATTTGATATCCCCCGCAAATGCCGAGAACATGTCCGCCATGTTTTGAAAAGCCGATAATCGTTTCAGACCATCCAGTGGTGTTCAGCCAATTCAGATCATAGCGGGTATTTTTTGAACCCGGCAGAATAACCGCGCTGAATCCTGACAAGTTTTGCACTTTTTCGAGATAAAAGACATTGAGTTCCGGCAAATTGGAAAGAGGATCAAAATCTGTAAAATTTGAAATATGGGGTATCCGGATTACCGCGATGGATGGGACGTTTAAATGATGACCGGAAATTTTTCCTGGGTTTTCAATCATAACGGAGTCCTCAGATTCTATGGAAAAATGATCATACCACGGCAGTACGCCAAATACATTTTTTTCTGTTCTTTTTTCAATCCAGTCGACCCCATCCTTAAATAGAGAAATATCACCCCTGAACCGATTGATAATGAATCCCGCGACTTTATCCTGTAATTTTTCCGGGATGCAGCACAGTGTACCAGTTATCTGGGCAAAAACACCGCCCCGGTGTATATCCGCCACAAGAATCACAGGTGCATCAGCATATTCCGCAATACTGAAATTTACGATATCCCGGGGCATGAGATTGACCTCGGCACAGGATCCGGCTCCTTCGATAACGATCAGATCATGCTTTTTTCGCAGCCTGCTCAACGCATCACATGCTTTTGAAAATAACCGGTCTTTTTTCTCATGATATTCAACCGCAGTGCTGTTTTCCAAAGCTTTCCCAAAGAGAACCACCTGGGCCCCCACATCACTGGTTGGTTTCAGCAGGATCGGATTCATGTCCACATGGGGCGGAATATTTGACGCTTCGGCCTGTACAATCTGCGCGCGCCCCATTTCAAGACCTTCAGGTGTCACACCTGAGTTATTAGACATATTCTGGGCTTTAAACGGGGCGGTTTCAATTCCCCTGTTTGTAAAATACCTGCAAATTGCGGTAGTTACAATACTCTTTCCCACATCAGAACCTGTACCGAGTACCGCAAGACAAGGTGCCATCTTTTTATTATTTTTCGATTCCAACCCGGGCTCTAACTCCCTTTTGATAATAATGTTTGATTTCTTTCATTTCTGTTACAAGGTCAGCGATTTCGATGATTTCAGAAATTGCTCCTCTTCCGGTAATAACCAGTTCAACATTTTCCGGCTTTGTTTTAATAATATTCAGTAGATCGTCTTTTTGAATCAGACCGCAGGAGACCGCGACATTTGCTTCTTCAAGGATAACCACCTGATGTTCATTGACAGACAGAATATCTTTGATTCGTTTCAGGCCTTTTTGCGCGGCATCCATATCCTCATCCGAAGGTTTTCCTTTAATAAATTTCCCCAGACCATACTGTTCAATGGTGATCAGGTCTGAAAACCGTTTCAGTGCCGTAATCTCGCTGTAATCCCCCATTTTGAGGAACTGGGCAATAAACACATTTAATCCGGCGCCTGCCGCACGGATCGATAAACCCAGTGCCGCGGTGGTTTTTCCCTTACCGTTACCGGTATATACCTGAACGTATCCCTTCATGATTTCAAGATCCTATGATAAATAAATATCCGGGTCCAAAGGACCCAGCCTTTAGTACACCTATAGCGAGTTTATTAACGTTTAGTTTTTACTATTGATTCCCCCCTCAAGGGTGGATTATATTATCATCTACTCACCCATCTTGTATTTTTCCGCGTAACCCCTTGGTGTGATCATAAAGTCCATATACTTTCTTGAAGCACTGCTCCCGATAAAAATAATGGTCTGCATGTCCGCATAAACACGGTGCATCTCTTCAAGTGTGGTCATGGAAACTTCCTGATCTTTACGCATGGCTTTTGTGACAAATCCGACCACGGTTTTTTTATCCCGGTGTTTGAGAACGATTTCCTGTGCTTTTTTAAGCTGTTCGGTTCGTTTTTTACTTTTTGGATTATACAGGACGATAACAAAATCCGCTTTGGCGGCCGCGTCGATACGTTTTTTGATAAGATCCCAGGGGGTCAGCAGGTCACTTAAACTGATTGCCGCAAAATCATGGGTCAAGGGGGCACCCAGAATTGACGCCCCGGCGCAGAGTGCCGGTATCCCGGGTACGACCTCTACCTGTATGGTCGGGTGACCGGTATTAACCCTATCGGTATTGGGGTGAACAATTCCGATGTTCTTATTTTCACACACCTCGAATACAAGCCCTGCCATGGCGTAAATTCCAGGATCACCGCTTGAAACGATCGCACATGACTTTCCATCAAGCGCTTTGTCTATGGCGGCTTCGACCCTTTCAACTTCTTTTGTCATACCGGTACTGATCAGATTCTTGTTCTGAATCACAGGCTTTATCAATTCAATATAGGTGGTATACCCGGCAACGGTATCCACACTGTTCAAAACATCATGCGCGCGTTTTGAAAGGTGATCCGGGTTTCCCGGTCCAATTCCAACTATATAGAGTCTGTTCTCACAATTGCCGCCGTCACATTTGCGCGTGTTTGTTTTTGAACAATCAGTTTTTTGTTGTTTGCTGCCAGAATCGCTGCTGCTTCGCATACGCTCTTTACTCCAATATGTTTTTCAACCATCTGAGATGGATTCTTAATGGTTTTTACACTGTTTAATGCGTCAGTACTGAAATATTTAACAGGAACATTGAGTTCTTCTGCAAGTCCTGTCAATCCTTTTTCATCTTTCTTCAAATCCACAGTTGCCAGACACATGATGCTATTTATTGAAAGGCATGAATCATCAAGTATTTGTTTAAGAAATCCCATCAACTCGTTTTTTGATGTATTCCGGTTACAACCCATTCCGACCACAAGAGATTTTGGCCTTAATACCAGCGTATTCGCAGGTATTTTAAATTTTTTATCATCAATAATCACTACAGGTGTATTGAAATGTTCGGAAATGGTGTTAATTTTAGTAAATAAACACGTTTCATCTTCTTGCTTTAAAAATTCATATGGATCATATAATCCAATTTCTTTTTTCGTCAAAAATGCCATATTGATACATTTAATGACCGAATGATTCTCAATTGATAACCCGTTTTCGACTGCTATCATATCGATAGCCGGAACATTGTTCACATCCGTTGCGGTGGTAATAACAGGATCTGCCCCGATAAATCCGGCAACCTTTTCAGCCAGGGCATTTGCACCGCCCACATGTCCTGAAACAAGGCTGATCACATGCTTCCCCTGATCATCGATCACAAGCACAGCCGGGTCGGTTAATTTACTTTGAATATGCGGTGCGATCATCCTGACAACAATACCCGAAGACATCACAAATATATGTCCGCTGTGTTTTATAAATTCCGTTGCGATTTTTTCCTTAAGATTCTCAAACACACTGTATCTAAATGATATATCACATTTTTTTTCATGAATTGAACCCGATGATATCAATAACTCACATCCGGATATTTTATCGACAATCCGTGATGCCAGCTGAAACCCGTCTGGCGTAATAACCCAGATTGCAATCGTATTGACATTATTCATTATTGACCAGTCATAACCTATAAAGATCCCGTTACTTCCGATACTCATGACTGAAATCTTTATCATACAGTTTTGATTTATGTTTGAGCTCTTGTTGGCTGATATTCATCACGTTACCCACAATAATCAAGGCCTGGTTTTTAATTTTTTCTTGTTTAACTCTTTGTTCAAGATTTTCAATCTCAGTAATTATAATTTTTTCTTCAGGCTGTGTGGCGCGATAAACAACAGCGCATTTGGATTTATCACCGTATGTTTTGCTGAGAATACCTGCAACATCATGGATCAGTGATAGACTCAGATATATCGCCATGGAGGCCTGATGGCTTGCCAGAGACAATAGTTTTTCCTTTTCAGGTACCGGTGTTCTCCCTTCCATTCGTGTTAATATCAGGGTCTGTGATACTTCAGGCAGTGTAAATTCAATCCCCATGGACGCGGCGGCACCAAATGCGGCAGTGACACCCGGAATGATTTTAAACGGTATCGATCTTTTGCCCAGCTCTGTGATCTGTTCGAAAATCGCCCCGTAAAGGCTCGGATCACCGGTATGCAGCCTGACCAC
>JAUVGT010000055.1 GCA_030593645.1 Deltaproteobacteria bacterium | reverse complement strand
TCAATCAGGAAGTTACTGTATCTTTCCGAATATTTTTTAAATCTTGAAAAAGTGTACATGACCTTGTAGTGAATCTTCCCGCACTCTGTCTTATCAAACGGGATACTGACCGCAAAATCAACCGCGTTATCCACGGCTGTTTTGTTTTTTAAATCCTTCAAGGCGTTCTCAACAGGTTCCCATACGGGATCGCATACCGGTTTTTCATCTTTATCAGCCTGCTGCTGTTTTTTAGTTTTTATCGATGCGGTAAACGCATACAGGATTTCACCGGATCCAACGTGAATGAATCTGCCGTTTACAACCACTTTTGAGCCGATCCGTGTATATGAACCGGATACGATGACGTCCACAGGCAAAAGCATACCCATTTTTAGAGCCTTTTCAGAATCAACAATACCCGTTTGAGAAAGCGCGTTCTCCTTCATGAGCATCTTGAGCCGTTTTCGTTCCAGGAGTGTTAATGAATACTTGCTCAGCTCGCTGATAATGGTATCCGCAATATAACCGCCATACCGGGTCTTTTGGCCGGAAGTATTGATAAAATCAAGCACCGCGATTCTCATGCGTTTTTTATTTTCTGCGAATTTTTTTATTGCGTCAGGGATGCTCTGCTTAGATGCGTCAGCATATGAGTATACCGGGGTGATGACAGAAATTAGCAGAAAAACTGTTATCAAAATGGTTTGCATGAATATTCTGACAGATGTATTCGGATAAACAGATTGATTTTTCATATAATTCATGTATCCTTAGAAGCGGTTTATTACCTTTTCTATCATAATTTCAACGATCGTACAATTATTTAGAGAGGATTTATGACTTCTGTAAATTGTGCCCGTAAAACGATTACATTGATGTTGATCTTAATTTTCAGCTTCATTTTCTCTGCAGCTGCTCACGCGAAAGAGGTCGATTTTTTAAATCTTCCATTCGGGGCCAAGCGATCCGCCATTAAATATCTTTTCAGCAAGAAGTCACACCAGCAAGACGGCCGTGTTTACTACCTGCGTAAGGAAAAAGATATGCGGTTCGCCGGCATGCCGCTTTATGGTGTATACTACGGGTTTAATAAAGACCGCCTCGTTGTTGTGGAAGCAAGGACATTTCAACTTAATTCGATTAAATCCAATTGCGCGAATATTAAAGAATCCGAAGCCATTCAGAAAAAAATAGTTTCATTGTTCGGAAAAAGAATCCGGCATGTGGATGAATTTTCACCCCCTGAAACATTTAGAACCAATTATAAAGATTATAAGGAATGTGTGGATGTTTTCCCTGGAATGAAGAATGTTTCCTGCTATGTGAATAACTATGAAAAATGGAAAGCCGGTGCAAAGAAAACCGACCATGCCCTTGAGGCCACCTTTCAGGAGATTTCAATCGGGCGCGGTCCCGGGACTCAATGCATGGTTCGCCTGATCTTCCGTCCCGGTCGTTTGTTATCTAAAAAGAACGCTGAAGAAGAAGCATGGAAGAAGGATATGGATGATTTGCTGGGGCCTGTCGAGTAAAGACATCTTTCCACTCAGTTGATCAAACGGATTTTACCGTGGAAGTGAAATATAAATTGGAAATGGGATATAGGATTTAAATCAGTAAATGGGCGGATTTAAAATCCGCCCCTACAAATAATCAACAAATTTTAAAACAGCTGTTATGGTTCTATTATTTAACGACTTCGGTTCCGGCTTCTCTTTTGACCGCTTCCTCGATTTTTTCAATTGAAGTGATCACCGCTCTTTTGCCGCTGTTTGTTATAAACTGCATTGCGGCTTCGATTTTTGGACCCATGGATCCTGGGGGGAAGTGGCCCTTCAACATATAGCGTGCAGCCTCTTCCAGGGTCAATGAGCGTAATATTTTCTGATCGGCTTTACCATAATTAATGGCAGCGCCGTCTTCGTCTGTGGCAATAATAAAAATATCCGCACCGATTTCTTCAGCAAGCTTGGCGCTGACCAGATCTTTGTCAATAACCGCGTCCACACCGCTGAACGCCCGCCCTTCACGAATAACCGGTATTCCGCCTCCGCCACAGCATATCACAACAAAGTCCATACCGATCAGTTTTCTGATTTCTCTTTTTTCGATAACAGTGACCGGTTTGGGGGAAACCACAACACGCCGGTATCCTTTGGCTGTTTTAATAGTTGGATATGGTGCCGCTTTGGCATCTGCTTCAGAAAAAATAGGTCCAATCGGTTTTGACGGTTTTCTAAAGGCAGGATCCTTTTCATCGACTACCACATAACTGATCAGGCTCACCAACGGTTTCGCGTTGATGCCCAGTTCCATCAATTCAGCATCAAGACCTGATTCCAGCATGTAACCGATCTGTCCCTGTGTCTGGGCCACTAGAATTTCAAGAGGAAGTTTCGGGACAGTCTGGCAGCATTCCTGCTGCAGTAAGAGGTTGCCAACCTGTGGACCATTTCCATGGGTTATAATGATCCTGTAATTTTTTGTAAGCGTTGCAATCTGCTGTAAGGGAAGTTTCAAATTTTCAATTTGCTGTTCAACTGTGCCCTCCTGTCCCTTACGAATCAGTGCGTTTCCCCCTAATGCGACCAGCAGGATTTCTTTTTTTGGATTTTCTGACATCATTATTGATGGTCTCGTAAAAAGTCCGAATTAGACGGTTTCGTAAAAAGTTCAAATTCAAGGCGTGCAAATTTCGTAATCATGAATCGTACTTATAGTACGTTGAATGATTGCGAAATGCAGCACAACGCAGAAGTTGGACTTTTTACGAAACCGTCAGTATTATTTTTAATTACTTTACCCGATGCAGTTATTAACTGCACCGGGTTAAATGGTTTTTAACTGCCAATGACGTGTTCAATAGTCAAATATTATGGATCTTCTATTGCACACCTTTTTCTTTTAGTCTGGCTATGAGTGCTTCCTTCAGGGTCATTCCCTCATGATCTCGATATTCATATTTTACCCTGAGTGTCGGTTTATTAACGGATATCAGCTTGAGCAAGTCAATGGGTGTTCCAAAAAGAACAAGGTCGCAGTCCACGTTGTTTATCGTTGTTTCAAGGTCTTTAATCTGCTCAGGACTATATCCCATCGCGGGCAGAACCGGACCCACATTTGGATACTTTTCAAAGGTCTCTTTTATAGTCCCCGTGATATAAGGTCTCGGATCAATTATTGTTTTGGCTCCATGCATTTGGGCCGCAATGGTTCCCGCGCCATATTTCATTTCACCATGTGTGAGTGTGGGGCCATCTTCAACAACAAGAACCCGTTTATCCTTTATCATTTCAGGATTATCAACAAGTACCGCGGATTCCGCGGTAATGATCTGCGATTTTGGAGAATACTTCTTTATATTCTTACGGACCTTTTCAATTTCCGCTTTTTCAGCGCTGTCTACCTTGTTGATCACAGCGATGTCCGCCATAAGCATATTCGTTTCGCCGGGGAAATACATCCGCTCATGCCCTGCCCGATGTGGGTCAAAAATGACCACATGCACATCCGGATAGAAGAAAGGTGTATCATTATTACCGCCGTCCCATATGATTACATCGGCTTCTTCTTCCGCTTGTTTTAATATTTTACCGTAATCCACACCCGCGTAAACAACAATACCCTGTGCGACCAGCGGTTCGTATTCTTCTCTTTCTTCTATTGTGCATTCGTGTTTTTCAAAGTCTTCATAAGTGGAAAAACGCTGCACGGTCTGCTTTGTTAAATCCCCATACGGCATGGGATGACGGACGGCCACTACTTTTTTACCCATATCCATCATTATTTTACATACCTGGCGGGTCGTCTGGGATTTACCGCATCCGGTCCTGATCGCGCAAACGGCAATAATCGGTTTTTTTGACCGAAGCATTGTGTAAGTGGCACCGATAAGTATAAAATCCGCACCTTCAGCCATTGCCAGTGAAGCCTTGTGCATGACCTCCACATGGGGAATATCACTGTATGAAAATGCCACCAGGTCGACTTTGTGTTCTTTGATCAGTTTTGAAAGATCTTCTTCCACTTCAATCGAAATCCCTTCCGGGTAAAGTGAACCGGAAAGCTCGGCCGGATACTTTCGCCCATCTATATCCGGTATCTGTGTCGCTGTAAAGGCGACCACTTTATATCTGGGATTATCCCTGAAATAGATATTAAAATTATGAAAATCACGGCCTGCCGCGCCCATAATAATAACTTTTTCCACCATCGTATCACCTTGCTGTTCCATTAACCCAATCTCCTTTGTCTTGTTTTTGTAGAAGTAGTTTCAAAACTACTTCTAATAGTCCTGCCGCAAAATCACAGAGACTATAGTAAAAATCCGGGTCCAAAGGGCCCGGCTTTGATCACCCCTATAAGGGATTTAACAAGTGCCTAAAGTGCGCTTAAGTGACTAAAGTGCCTAAAGTTAATGAATCCTGTCTGTTTTTATTTAAGAGATGGAGCTTATAGCGACTCCGGCTTGTCCACCTTAGCCTTGGCGACGGTGGGAACTGTCCGCATAGCTTTAGCGGCGACGGAACTTTAGCACACAAGGCACTTTAGTCACTTTAGTCACTTTGTATTATTTCTTATGGCGGAGCCATCTGTCTCTGACCTGGCCCAAAGGACCAGGTTTTATTTGATAAAAATAAACTTTTATAGTAATTTTTAATGTGAGTTTACTTTCCTGCAACCTTCAGCATAATCGCGTTCTGTACATGCATACGGTTTTCCGCCTCATCGAAAATAATGGAATTTTTTGCCTCCAGCACCGAATCCGTGACTTCCTTTCCTCTTTCCGCCGGGAGGCAGTGCATAAAATAGGCGTTACTGCCGGCCGCGGCCATCAGGTCATCGTTGATCTGGAATTCTTTAAAATGCTTCATGCGTTCTTCGATTTCATGTTTTTGTCCCATGGATGCCCAGACATCGGTATACACCACATCCGCATCCTTAACAGCGGCTTTCGGATCGTGTAACACTTCGATGGTCGATACACCCGCGTCATTGACCTTTTTAACCATATCCATATCTGGTTTGTAATTCTCCGGACAGGCGCAGACAAAATGAAACGGCAGACGCATGGCCAGACTCAGCCAGGAATACACTATATTATTCCCATCACCCACGTATACAATTTTCATGTCATCCAGGTTTCCGCGATGCTCCAGGATTGTAAAGATATCCGCCATGACCTGGCATGGATGGTTTTTATCTGTCAAACCGTTGACCACAGGGACAGATGAATACTCTGCCAGTTCAAGCATGTGCTCATGTTTAAACAGTCTGGCCATTATCATATCATTGTATCGACTGATCACACGTGCCACGTCTTTGACAGCTTCACGCTTTCCGATTTCGATATCTGCGGGGCTTAAATAGAGCGCATGACCACCCATTCGAAAAAATCCGGTTTCAAATGAAATCCGGGTCCGCGCGGAAGGTTTCGCAAAAATCATCGCCAGGGAATGATCTTTAAATGGCTTATAGTCCTCCCGATTTTTGAACCTGGCTTTAACTTCCTTTGCCTTATCAAAAATTTCATGGATCTCTTCAACAGTAAAATCGGTGATATGTAAAAAATCTCGTTTCACTTACCTACCTCCTATGATTCGTTTTTTATGCTCCGGACAGAGTGGATTCAATCCGCTCAAGTGCCCAATCGATGTCATCCTTTGTGATGACAAGCGGCGGCGCAAACCGGATCGTGTTATCATGGGTCTCCTTGCAAAGAAGTCCCTTTTCCATCAATGTTTCACAATATCCCCTGGCCCCGCCCGCTTCTTTCGTCAGCTCTATGGCAATGAGCAGGCCTTTCCCGCGTACTTCTTTGATACGCGGGTTTTTGATTTCAGAAAGACCTTGTTTAAAATAAGCCCCCATCTTCTCGGCATTCTCAACCAGGTTCTCCTCCACCAGCACCTTTAAAGCGGCACGCGCAATGGCACAGGCCAGCGGATTTCCTCCAAATGTGCTGCCGTGTTCACCGGGTCGTAAAACCCCAAGAACTTCCTTGTTGGAAAGGACTGCTGACACCGGATAAAATCCGCCCGAAAGCGCCTTCCCGATGAGTGTCAGGTCCGCTTCAATACCATCGTGTTCTTCAGCGAGCATCTTGCCTGTTCTGCCAAGGCCGGTCTGTATTTCGTCCAGTATCAATATCACATTGTTTTTCTCACAAATCGCTTTGACTTCATTAAGATACCCCGCCGGCGGAATAATCACACCGGCCTCACCCTGGATCGGCTCCACCATAAATGCCGCGGTATTGGGTGTAATCGCTTCCTTGAGGGCGGCTGCGTCTCCAAATGGAATAATTTTAAACCCGGGTGTAAACGGTCCGAAACCAGCCCGGGAGTTTTCATCCGTGCTGAACCCAACAATGGTTATGGTGCGGCCATGAAAGTTTTCTTTACAGACAATAATCTCAGCCTTGTCTTCCGGTATCCCTTTGATAAGATATCCCCATTTACGCGCGGTTTTTATAACCGTTTCAACGGCTTCGGCGCCGCTGTTCATGGGTAAAACCTTGTGCGAATTGGTCAATTCACATAATTCCCTGTAAAAAAGACCCAACTGATCGTTGCGAAACGCGCGCGATGTCAGTGTCAGTTTTTTGGTCTGTTCAACGGCTGCGGCTATAATTTTTGGATGGCAGTGCCCCTGGTTGACTGCTGAGTACGCAGACAGGCAATCCATATATTTGTTTCCATCCACATCCCAAACCCAGATTCCTTCACCGCGGTTTAGAACCACGTTCAAGGGTTTATAATTATGGGCACCAAACTCATCTTCAAGATCTATATAATTTTGGCTGTTCATTCACTTATCCTCCATTTGTTAATATATTAAGGTGAATCCTTTCCAATTGAATTCTGCTGTTTTTTCAACATATATCGGTTAAACCGGCGGACATGGCCCTGAATCAATGATCGCGCGGCTGTTCCCTTACCCTGCTCAATTGCCGTTACAATATCGCAAAGATCCTGATAGTTTTCTTCCATGGTGTCAAGATCGGTCAGCGGAGTACTCTCATAATACCGGTTGATATTACCCTGGACCATTCTTAAAACAAATTGATAAACAGAATTCCCGGCAATATCCGCAATAGTCACATGGATTTTCTTATCGACCTGCAATAATCCATGCCTTTTGGATACTCCTTCTTTCAAGTATTCCCGGGCTTGATTTAAGAGTTTCTTTAGCCCATGAATATCTTCAGACGAAGCTCTTTCCGCGGCCAGAGCGGCAATATTTCCTTCAACACCTTCCCTGAATTCTGCAAGCTCGTTTAGAGTAACCTTTTTATGACTGATCAGAAGTCCCAGACTTTCAACCACCGGTTCAGCATCCACAGCCTTGACCACGGCCCCGCCGCTGACACCAAGCTTAATATCAATCAGACCCTTTAGTTCCAGAACACGGAGAGCTTCCCGCAATGACCCCCTGCTTGTCTGGAACATCTCAACCATCTCCCGCTGGGGAGGCAGCTTGTCTCCGACTTTCAGCTTCCCTTCAAGGATGGCATTTTCAATCTGATCCACAAGGTCTTGAAAAATTCTGCTCTGTACAGTCTTTTTAAACATCTTCTTTTAATCCCTCTTTCGCGAGATTTAATCGAGCTTGCTATTAATCATAAAGATGAATGATCCCAGTGGTTTAATATCATAAATGGGACAACCATCTAATGGGTGACCCATTTATGACAAGGAATACACCCTCTGTCAAGAAAATATTATAAAAAAGAAAAGGTGATCGGCTCCCTCTATTCCATCAAATAGTGCAGAAGAGGTAGAAAGACAATTCTGGATTACATTCGGATGCTTTTCATATCTTACCGTTCTGTTTGTGATAGGATATACTTTATCGCTTAAACGCAGCAATTTCCCGGACTGCCTCGACAGACTTTCTGATGTGATCTTCCGTATTAAAAGGTCCGATACTGAAACGCACAGTACCGTGTATTTTATCCGTCCCAAGCTGCTCATGAACAAGCGGCGCACAATGCAGCCCTGTTCTTACCGCTATATCATATTCACCATCCAGCAAGGTCCCCACATCAATCGCTTCCCATCCTTTCACATTAACACTTAAAACCGGTATATGTTTTTCCGGGTAGTCCGCGCAATAAATGGTTACTTCATCTATATCCTGCAAACCTTCTTTGAGTTTACTCCATAGCTCCATTTCTTCCCGGTGAATGTTATCAATCCCTTGCTCACGGAGCCATTTCTGCCCGGCGTAAAGACCCGCCACCCCCAGAATATTCAGAGTTCCACATTCCAGCCTGTGTGGAAATTCACCTGGATGCATTCGCTCAGCCGAACGAACACCGGTCCCTCCATATTTGGTAATACCTATTTCTGTGTTTTCACCGCAATAGAGACCACCGATACCTGTTGGCCCCATAAGAGATTTATGCCCGGTAAAGGCAATCACATCGATGTTCATTTTTTTTATGTCTATATTCATGATGCCCGCGGATTGGCTGGAATCAACAACAAATGTAATTCCGGCTTCCCGGCAATATTTTCCGATTTCACCGACAGGCTGAATGGTTCCAATCACGTTAGATGCCTGATTCATAATCACAAGTTTTGTATTACCTTTAAACGCTTTTTTCACATCATCCGGATCGATATATCCTTTTTCATCAAAGGGTATGTAAGTGACCTCAATCATCCCATCATGCTCTTTATGATAGAGCGGTCGTAAAACAGAATTGTGTTCAAGATTTGTCGTAATGACATGATCGCCTTTTTCAATGATACCGTTGATGATCATATTAAGAGCATCACTCGCATTGTAGCAGAAAGTCAGTCGGTCTGGATCATCTGCATTGAATAATTCGATCATCATCTCACGTGTAGACTGGACCACTTCTTCGGTTTCAAGCGCTTTGTCATAGCCTGCCCTTCCAGGGCTCACGCCTGATTTTTGATAAAACCGATTCATAAAATCATAAACCATTTGAGGTTTTGGAAATGCTGTGGCACCGTTGTCCAGGTAAATGATATCATCCATATTTTTGTTTCTCCCTTCGCATTTATATTAGCGACTACCCGTAGGATCAAATGAATATCGAATCAGATCAACACGGTTTCTTTTGCTGTAAACTATCAAATGATGATGGTCCCGTAAAAAGTCCGAATTAGACGGTTTCGTAAAGAGTTCAAATTCAAGGCGTGCAAATTTCGTAATCATGAAGCGTACTTATCGGACCCGACCTGTTAAATCTGTCTTTTTATTTAACAGGGGAGTTGAATGATTGCGAAATGTAGCACAACGCAGAAGTTGGACTTTTTACGAGACCGTCAAATGATAAATGCTTGTGAGAAATCCGGGCTAGTGCTTAAAACTCCGCTGACCGGTGTATACCATAGCCACGCTTGATTCATTGCAGGCTTCTATGGACTGGTAGTCATTTGATGATCCGCCAGGCTGGATCACACATGAAATACCTTCCCTGATTCCCACATCGACTCCATCCCTGAATGGAAAGAATGCGTCGCTTACCATGGCAGCACCGATAAGCCCGCCCTTTTCCCGGGTTACCAGGTAATCGATCTCCGCTTTCTTTGCGTGGTCTCTTAATTCATTATATGAAATGCCGTGTCTTTCAAAACAGTATCTGTCTGACAGCTTTCGGTACGCTTTATCTCGCGCAATCTCAGCCACACCGACCCTGTCCTGTTCACCGGTTCCAATGCCCACAGTAACCTGGTCTTTGACATATATGACCGAATTGGAAGTAATTCCGGATTCCACAAGCCATCCAAAAAGCATATCATCATATTCCTGTTGAGTTGGTTCCCGATCGATCCTGTATTGTTTCCCCTTGTACTCACATTCTGCTTTTATAAGGGCATCCTTTGTAAGAGCTGAAGGTACAAAGGACCACTGGGCAATGAGTCCGCCGTCTATCAAACTTTTGAATTCAACACACCTGCTGCCAACAAATGTATTCAGTTTTTCAATATTACCGATTTTGATGACACGAAGATTTTTCTTTTTTGAAAATATTTCCATGACACCATCTTCAAAATCGGGTGCAGCCACAACTTCAGCATACTGCCGGGTAATGGCTTCCGCAGTTGATTGGTCCACAGACCTGTTCAAAGCAATGCACCCTCCAAAAGCCGCGACCCTGTCTGCCATATTTGCCTTGATATACGCATCAGTTAAGGAATCAGACCGGGCTACACCGCAGGGGTTATTATGCTTGACGATTACCACTGTGGGCTTATCGGTAAAATACCTCAGTATGTTTAATGAATTATCCGCATCCGTCAGGTTGGTCTTGCCTGGATGTTTACCAGATTGTAAAAGTTCAATATCAGACGCCAGATATTGACCCGGCTGAATGCATTCGGTCTGCCCGAGGACAAGATTTCCATTCACAAGTTTATACAGCGCGGCTTCCTGGCCCGGATTTTCACCATATCTCAATCCCTTGTTTTCATTATCAATAGTCCACCCTACTTTTTCATAGAAAAGTGTCTGCCGGTTATCATTTTCTACAAAGCTAACCTCCATTTGCGGTGGAAAATGATCGCCCATAATGGTTTTATACATTTTTTTCAGGTCATCAGGCATGATGTGATCTCCTTGTTATTTGTTAAAAAATATATCCAGGCGTTCTTGTTCGATACCTTTAATAACATTCCTTTACCATGTCATTTGGTCCGCCTGCTAAAAAATCGGCAATTGTTCTATCATAAACCGCGGTATGATTAAACGCTTTCTTTGCGAGGTTAAACCTCAGATCAAGGGTAGTGCAGCCCGATTCAGTCTTCATTTGTGATAGAATCATGTTGTAATCCGCGGGATTAACAACCGACGCGACCCGAATAAAATTCTTAGCAGACGCCCTGATCATGCATGGACCGCCAATATCAATATTACCGCGAGCCTGTTCAATCGTGACACCCGGTTTTGATATTGTTTCTTTAAACGGATAGAGGTTGACCACAACCATATCTATAGGAACCGCTTCTGCCCTTTTTAAGTCATCCTGATGAGAATCATTATACGTTTCGGTTAACAAACCAAGATATATTTTAAAATCAAGGGTTTTGACCAGCCCGCCCTGGGTTTCCGGCTGTCCGGTGTAATCTGAAACCTGCATCAGGCACGATTCGGCTTTTGATCCAAGTATCTCGTTTATCCGACCGAATGTCCCCCCTGTTGAAAATATTTTCAACTCCGGATTGATATCCAGGAGTCCCGGGATAAATGTATCCAGTCCGTCTTTGTCTGAAACGCTGATCAGCACATGTTTAACCTTTACGATATCGTCTATTTTTTTTACAACATTGATGCTCATATCTTTTACCCCTTTCCGTCATACTCTTTTAAGAATTGTTTAAAAAACTTCTCCATATAGGCATGCCGCTCATTTGCCAGTCCTTTGCCTGTGGTGGTTAACATCCTGTCCTTTATCTTACATAATTTGACTTTATATTCCCTGTATCCGGTATCATCATCTGAATAGGGTTTTGTGTCCTCGATCATCTTTTCCGGGCTGTGCAGTCTCGCTCCGACTTCACCCGCAAAAAGAAACGCCCTTGCCACACCAACTGCCCCTATGGCATCCAGTTTATCAGCGTCAAATAATACTTTTGCTTCCTTGGTTTCCGGAAATTGATTGTTTCGAAACCGGTGAGTCCTGATGCTATGAATAATGTTTTCTTTTTGCCTGGCAGAGAGGGGCAACGGATCTATAATCGGGATCGCCATTTCAGCACCCTTCTCGGCATGGCAGACTGCACCCTTTGAATGGTCCTGATCACTTCTGCCGATATCATGAAGAAGAGCCGCAATCAACAGCACAGTCATATCTGCGTCTTCCGCATCTCCCACTTTTTTGCATAGTTGAAAAACACGCTGGGTATGATCCCAATCATGGCTGCCTCTGGAGCCTGAGAAAACCGTTCGACCTATTTTTTCGATATTATTAATCAGTTTTTCTGAACCGTCATCATTCATAGTATCACTCAACGAACATATTAATAAACTCATCGTTAAAGCGCAAGAAAAAGGAATGCTTTTATTGTAAGAAGAATGGCAGCGGAGAAGCCGGGATATTGTGCGACACGGCAGGTGGGTTCATACTACATATTTGATCGGAATGATTCGAGGTCTTCGTTGAGGCTTTTATAATTCTGATATCGGTTTGCAGGGTCTTTTTCCATCATCTTTTCAATTATTGCAGCGAGCGGTGCAGGCACATCCGGATTTTTTTCAATTAACGGGGTAACCCTCTGGTTAAGATGCTTATAAATGACATCGGAAATATCATTGCCCGTAAATGGTAAATGACCTGTAAATGCATGGTAAAATGAAGCCCCTAAAGAGTATATATCACTTCGATGATCAACTGCGTTCCCTCCAATAGCTTCCGGGGAAATGTAAAAAGGAGTCCCGACGATTCTCCTTTTCTGCTGTCCCTCGAAATCCAAATCAGCAGATTTTGCGACACCGAAATCGACTACTTTTAGAATACCTTTATTATTTACGATAATATTGTCCGGTTTTATATCCCGATGAATTATATTTTTCTTGTTTACAAAATCGAGCGTCTGGCAGGTTGTTATTAAATAATCAAGCCCCTGAGCTACCTCCAGAAAGCGGTTCTTTTTAATAAGGAAGGCCAGCGTGTTTCCTGGAATAAATTCCATTGCGAAATAGAGAATACCATTTGAATAACCGATGCTGAAGATACGGGCAATATTCGGGTTATCCAATTTTGATATCACACGAGCTTCATTGAGAAACTTATCCCTGTATTGATCCTGTGAAGACAATTCAAAGGAGATTACTTTCAATGCAACCTCTCTTTCCAGAGCAATATCCCAACCCTTAAATACTCCTCCCATGCTTCCCGATCCAATAAAAGAAACAACCTTATAATTATCCAGCTGTTTTCCTTTCAGACTATGGTAAAATCGGTTATTATAAGACATCTCTTTTGTATGTTTCGAAACATCAAGCGGTATGGACCCATCAAATACCTTCACCTCATGTTTATGTATTGACTCTGCCAGTGAATCAGCCGGGGATCTTGGAACTGACTTTTCCTCAGGAGTGTCAATCTGTTTGATTTCTTTTTGTTCTGTTTCCGGAGAAGCATCACCGCTAAGCGAATTCATATGTTTATAAATTTCTACCCATTCCGCGCTCTTTTCGATATTAACTCCGATTCCGATCGGTTTTTCAATATCATTAAATGTGATATGTCTGATAAAACCTTTAATAATATACATACCCCTTGGTATTAAAAACCGGAAGTTCAACGTTGAACCCTGTTTCCCGAGTAACGCTGTTTCCACATACATACTGTTTTTAGTATAATTCTTAATTTGACCCGGTATCCACAGAAGACCATCTCGAGAAATCTCCGTGCGAAAATCAGGTAATGACTTCTGGGTCTTTGGTAGATCTTCATTTTCAATTTTTTGGGACGGAGATGATATGGCTTCCTCAAGGAAATTATCCGGCGCGGTGCTTGGTTCCGGTGAACTGTTTAACGGCAAAATTTCCCAAACCCGGCAGACCAGTGTTTCCATTTGATATGGAAAAACCAGGAAATCTGTCGCGCCCTGTTCAAGCGCCTTTGAAGATTGCTCCTTTTTATCAGCTGGAACAAAAAAAATCATCGGAATGGACCAACGGAGTGGATCATTCTTGAGGAATCGCAGGAAATCATAGGCGTTGATATCATGAAGTTCATTATTGCTGATAATCAAACCGACAGGAAAAGATGTCAGCGCATTCAGTGCCTCACCAAGATCCACTGCCTTGTATACATTGTATCCGGAATGACGCAAATAGGCGTAGACAGCCTCTGAAAATTCCTGTTGAAGGTTTATTAAAAGTATATCATTTTTATTGCTCATGGGCCTATATAACGGGTCAATTGTTAAAAGTGGCTACAAAATCTCCGCTCCTCCTTGAAATTAAACGTGATCGAAGATTTTGGAAAAAGCGTCTAAGGTTTTGAAACCAATTCGAAATATTTATCATCGAAAAGCAGCTCTAATCAACATTGATGGTCTCGTAAAAAGTCCGAATGTGACGGTTTCGTAAAAAGTTCAAATTCAAGACGTGCAAATTTCGTAATCATGAAGCGTACTTATAGTACGTTGAATGATTGCGAAATGCAGCACAACGCAGAAGTTGGACTTTTTACGAAACCGTCAAAATTTAATCCGGTTTAATTCCCACTTGTATGGCAAAAGCACTATGTCCCACTTCGAATAGTATCACGGCGATACTTACACTTTCCGGGTGGCCGATTTGATGACCATACCCAACAACCACGGAAGGTAAAGAAAGCTCAAAATGATACGGTGTTCCGACCAGATTCTTTTTGGTAGAACCGGCAATCATATTAATAATTTCACCAACACCGTCATGAATTAACTCCGAGTTAACCTGGTCTTTTTGAACGTTCATCATACGGGCTATGATTTCACGCGCCAGGGTCCAGTAAAAGGTAGCGACAACCGTACCTTCCGATTCCCCGGAAAGTCCGATTATTCCTGAAATATCACCAAATATACGAAAATCGTTTGAAAAATATACTTCTTTAAAAATCACCTCCATTTTTGCCATCTTCTTCAGGACTGTATGCGTGTTCTTAATAAAATGGTTCAGGTACTTCATTTCTTCTTCCATGGGCTGCCGGCCCGGTATCATGTACCCCTGAAGAATCTGACGGCATGCAACAGGCGGGGCATCAAGGGGGAGCGCCTCTGTCGCGCCCGCCATGATATATGGTTGAATTTGAGCATTATTAAAACTTTCCCCAACCATAATTATTGGAATATCTCGAAAGTTACACGCATATCTCAAATTCCTGATTTGCTGTAAGGCATATTTCTGGTCATCACTCGACTCAAGTATGGCCATACTATAACTGGAAAGATTCATTTTTTCTTCAAAAACAGTACTCTTTATTTCTACGTTATCACCCAGCAATTCGGTTACTGCCTGGGTCATTTTAGGACTGCAATCAATGAGAAGTATCGTACTCATAGTAAAGCTCCATTTTTGTTTGCAAATGTATTAAATTCTTTTTTTTGAGTCGGGAAAATATGGATAAGGTAAATTCTATCAAAAAAAACATGCGATTGCCAGAACCAGATAAATCAACCTATGAGAGTGTTTTCTTGATTAAATTGTTCAGCTCTTCGGCTTCAAAAGGCTTTGCCAGATAACCCGCAGCCCCTGCTTCATATACTTTGGAAATTTTGCTTTCCTCGGATTCTGTTGAAACCATCAGGACAGGAATACTGCTAAATCGTTCATCGCCTTTCATGGTTTTCAATACCTCCAAACCATTTAAGCCGGGCATGTTCCAGTCCAGCAGTACCAGGGCTATCTCTTTAATATTCTTTTCAAGCAGTTCCAGTACCTTATGCCCGTTATTCGCATTTAAAGCATCATAGCCTATCAGTTTGATACCCTTCTCAATTATTATTCTGATAACCTCAGAATCATCGGCAATAATTATTTTCATTATTTATCCTCCTTTGACCAACCGATTATTCTGGACATAGTTGTCTGCGATTGCTTTTATTTCCAGAATTCCCGACATCTTCTGAAACCCGATTTTTACAAATGCAATAATCACCAGTCATAAATAGTGATTAAATATTACATGTTTATAATATCAAGCAGTTATGTTCTGGTATGGAACTGATCAGTGAATGCGATCCACAAAGGACAGAATTTATAAACCTGTACCATTGTTCATTATAACCCTAATTGATTAAAATTAATATATAAAAATGGCATCATACCATGATGATTGGTTATTCATGACAATTATGATCTCCAGGCCCCTTTGTCAATGGTTCCTGATTACACATATAACCATTCGGTTTAGTTATGTATATCATTAATATATATGGGTAAATCGATATTTCTTAAATGATTTTTGACGGTTTCGTAAAAAGTTCAACTTCTGCGTTGTGCTGCATTTCCCAATCATTCAACGTACGATAAGTACGCTTCATGATTACAAAATTTGCACGCCTTGAATTTGAACTTTTTACGAAACCGTCCAAATCGGATTTTTTACGACGCCATCAAACTTGTACCGGGTGAAAATATTATGGAAAGACGAGTTGTAATCACAGCAGCTTCCGCTATTACACCCATTGGCCATGCTAAAGAAGAAATTCTTAACAGTCTGATCAATGGTGTTTCAGGGGTA
>JAUVGT010000310.1 GCA_030593645.1 Deltaproteobacteria bacterium | reverse complement strand
AAGCTCGCCGGCGCGCGGAACTTCACGCTCAAGGGCGCCGGGGCGATGATGCACCACGCCCTGCTCCGCCTGGCGCTGGACCGGATGCTCGCGAAAGAATTCGGTACACTGAGTTCACAAACCGGTTCAGGTAAAACGATCATGGCACTTTATATACTGGCCAAACGAAGACAGCCCGCTTTAATCATTGTCCATACAAAAGATCTGGCTTTTCAATGGAGAAAAAGGATAGAAACATTTCTGAGTATACCTTTTGATGAAATCGGCATGATCGGCAGCGGAGAAAAAAACGTCGGTGAAAAAATTACAGTCGCACTGGTACAGTCTTTATATAAATGCACCGAAGAGGTTGTGAGACATATCGGGCATCTGATTGTTGATGAATGCCACAGGATACCGAGCCGTA
Organism: Deltaproteobacteria bacterium; assembly: GCA_030593645.1. GTDB lineage: Bacteria > Desulfobacterota > Desulfobacteria > Desulfobacterales > JAUVGT01 > JAUVGT01. Next base: position 5,517 of record JAUVGT010000310.1, on the reverse strand, counting down.
CTTTTACTGACGCGGTAACCGAATTCGATTCAAGATATATGCTCGGCCTGTCAGCCACACCCTGGAGACGTGACAAGCTGTCCAATCTAATATTCTGGCATTTGGGGGATGTACACAGCCAGGTGGACAAGGAGTATTTAATAAGAACAGGTCACGTTCTTTCTGCTGAAGTGGTTTACCGCTTAACAGAGTTTAAACCATATTATGACCCTGTAAAGGAATACAGCCGGATGCTGTCGGAACTTACAGCGGATGATGAGAGAAACCGTCTTATCGCTTCTGATATCGCAAAGGAAACACAAAACACCAGCGGCGTATGTCTTGTTCTATCTGACAGAAAAAAACATTGTGAGTCATTGCAATCCATATTGAAGTATAAATTTAAGCTATCCTCGGAACTGCTGATCGGGGATATGAACGAGAAACAACGTCGATCCGTTCGGGATCGATTAGATAAAGGACAGGTGAAAGTACTTATTGCAACCGGACAGTTGATTGGTGAGGGGTTTGACAGCCAAAACCTTTCAACACTGTTTTTTGCGACTCCTGTGCGTTTCAGCGGCAGGGTAATACAATACCTTGGAAGAATACTTCGCCCTGCACCCGGAAAGGATCAGGCAAGGGTTTTTGATTATGTGGATATCCATGTTGATCAATTGCGAAAGGCCGCTGATTCGCGGCGTAATGTATACCAGGAATTTAAGGGCAGTTGACAACTATCTGCTTTTTGGATATATTTTTACGGTTCAATTGTAAAAGACTAGAGGAGATTGATATGCCTGGTACGAAAAATGAGAATACACCACAGTATACAGGAAAGAATTTCCAGATGGATTTAGGTGTTTATAAAACACTGGTGGACAAAACGTTGTCTGATATCAGTAAAAATAAAATTCTTGAACGGATATGGGATCATGATCATACGGTCTGGAAAGATGAACCGGAAGAAATCATAAACCGGTTGGGCTGGCTGAACAGCCCCATATCCATGAAGAAGAATATTGATGAAATCAATTTATTTACCGAGGACGTTCGAGCAGCAGATTATAAATATGTTATGCTAATGGGCATGGGAGGTTCAAGTCTTGCTCCGGAAGTATTCAGAAAGATTTTTGACAGTAAAGAAGGGTTCCCGGAATTATCAATCCTTGACAGTACTAACCCCTGTGCGGTATCGGGGAAAGCATCCGGTATAAATATAAAAGATACCCTGTTTATTATTTCTACAAAATCCGGTGGGACAGTAGAAACCCTTTCTTTAATGAAATATTTTTACAATGAAACGATTTCCCAGGTGGGGAGAGAGAACGCGGGTGAACATTTTACCGCGATCACCGATCCGGGCAGCCGCCTCGAAACTTTAGCGGGGGAACTGAATTTCAGAAAAACTTTTCTTAATGATCCTGATATCGGCGGGCGATATTCAGCACTATCATATTTTGGTCTGGTACCGGCCGGGCTGCTCGGACTTGATCTTGAAGTTATCCTTAACCGAGCCGGGGTTGCAGCAGAGAAGACAAAAACAGCTGGCCTGTTTGATAAAAGTGATAATACGGCCGCATTTTTGGGAGCTTCAATGGGCGCGCTGGCACTTGCGGGGCTTGATAAGGTCACATTGATAACCTCACCGGCACTTTCTTTTTTCAGCGCGTGGGTGGAACAACTTGTTGCTGAGAGCACCGGTAAAGAAGGGAAAGGGATATTGCCCATCGCGGGGGAACCGGTAGGGCTCCCGCAGGATTATGGTAATGATCGAATCTTTGTATATATACGATATGTCAAAGATGATTCTTATGACTCAAAAGTCAGCGCTTTTAAAAAAAACGGACGACCGGTCATACAGATCAATATAAATGATTTTTATGATGTATGCGGGGAATTTTTTCGATGGGAAATGGCAACCGTGATTGCCTGTGTCTGTATAAAAGTAAACCCATTTGATCAGCCGAATGTGGAGTCAGCCAAAGTGCTGGCACGTGAAATGGTGACCGCTTTTCAAAAAAACGGAAAACTCCCGGATCTAGTTCCTGCATTTTCAGTTGACGATATCAGTGTTTATTCAGATTTTAAGGCGGATACCGTTTCTGAAGCTTTGAAAATGTTTTTATCCCAGGCTTCGCCCGGGCATAAAAACCTGGGTGGACGAAGTTATGTTTCCTTGCAGGTTTATATGCAGTCCTCTCCTGAGGTAGACAAAGTCATTCAAAAGTTACGTTTAAAAATACTGCAAAAATACAATCTTGCGACTACAGCCGGCTACGGACCCCGGTTCCTCCACTCAACAGGACAGCTTCACAAAGGAGACGCGGGACATGGGCTTTTTATCCAGTTTACAGCCAAAACAGGAAAAGATCTTCCGATTCCTGATAAAATCGGGGAGAGTAAATCTTCTCTGTCATTCAAAACCTTAATCGATTCACAGGCGCTGGGTGACCGTCGGGCACTTTTAGATTCAGGAAGAAAAGTGATCAGTCTTCAATTTAATGATAATTGCATCAATAATCTTAAAAAGGTAACAGAGGAATTGTAGATGATTAAGGCATTTATTTTCAATCTGGATGGCCCTCTGATCCAGATGGACAACTTACAGGCCGAGTCGTTTGCCCGTGCCGCGATTGAACTGAGGAGTGATGGGATTAAAGAAAAGGATGTTGTGGCAGCTTATAAGGAAATTGCCCATCTATCAAGGTTTGAGATAATCCAGGAATTGATAAAAAAATTCAGACTTAAAGAATCAGCCCTTTCTGAAATGGACAGGTACAATGTCTCAACACCCTGGCAGGCTTTTGCACAGGTGCGGATAGAAAGTTATGAAATTATGATGAATGATCCCCTGGTCATTTTAAAAAATTATTGCCCTCGGAGTTTGGATTTGCTCCTCTGGGCACGTCAAAAAAAATATAAAATCGGCCTTACATCAGGACTGTCTTATGCGAAGACAATAAAAGCGCTGCGCCTTCTGGATATCAGCTTTGAATTTGATTTTGTTACCAGCATGGATGATGCAGGCAGTATTAAACCTGATCCGGAGATGAATCATATGATTGCGGGCCAGCTAGAAACAGATCCTGCGGAGTGCCTGGTTATTGAGGATTCCATGATCGGAGTAAAGGCGGCATTTTCTGCTAATATGAAGTGCGTATGTGTTGTGAATGATTTTAATCGGGAAATGATCAACAATGGTAAATTAATGTATAAAGATTTGATCGCTGTTAACCCGGGTCATTTAAAAAAGCATGTGAATCAGCTGATTAATAAATATGGCGATTAGAAACACCTTTTATCCTTTCATTTTTCATTTATAAGCTTGCGTAATACATAGTGTAAAATCCCACCATTATTGTAATATGCGACTTCGATATTTGTGTCGAGCCGTACAATTACTTTAAATTCGGTTTTTACACCAACTTCTCCTGTGACACCGACTTGAAGCGTTTGGCCGGGAGTTATATCGTGAATATCTTTGATGGAATACTCCTCAGATCCATTCAATCCCAGATAGTCGATACCTTCATTCTTAAGAAATTCCAGGGGCAGTACACCCATACCCTCAAGGTTGCTCCTGTGGATTCGTTCATAAGATTCTGCGATTACCGCTTTGACACCAAGAAGAAACGTTCCCTTTGCTGCCCAGTCTCTGGAAGATCCTGTTCCGTACTCACTGCCAGCTAAAACAATGAGGGGTATATTCTCATCTGAATACTCCATGGCGGCATCAAATATAAACATCTTTTTTTCATTCGGGAATTTTAGAGTATAACTACCTTCTTTGGGATGTGTCATTTTGTTTTTTATACGTATATTTCCGAAAGTACCCCGCAACATGACCTCATGATTTCCCCGTCTTGCGCCATATGAATTATAGCCGGAAACCGGTATGTTCTTTTCTGTCAGGTATTTCCCGGCAGGATAATGTTCCGGAATAGCACCAGCCGGAGATATGTGATCAGTAGTTATCGTGTCTCCCAGGAGTAAAAGCGCCCGCGCGCTTTCAATATCAGCTGGTTCTTTAAAATCAATGTCGAAATTGTTAAAATACGGGGGATTATTGATATATGAGGATGACTCGTCCCAGTTATAGGTTGTGCTGTCATTTACTTTAAGGGCATGCCAAAAGTCATCTCCACTGAGAATTCTTCCATATTCATCTTCGTAAAATTCGGTTTTTACATATTTTTCAACAAGATCATCAATTTTATCTGTGTCGGGCCATATGTCTTTGAGAAAAATGGGTTCATTTTCCGTATCAAATGAAATCGGTTCTGTTGTCAGATCAATATCAATCCTTCCGGCAAGGGCAAAAGCGATGACCAGCATGGGTGACGCCAGATAGTTTTCCTTTACCTTCTGGTGAATCCTGGCTTCAAAATTCCGGTTACCAGATAAGACCGAAGCCACATTCATATTGTGATCAGAAATGACTTTTTCTATTTCAGGGAGTAGGGGCCCACTATTACCAATACAGGTCGTACATCCGAACGCTGTCAGGTGGAAACCCAGGGCTTCAAGATATTTCATGAGGTCTGCATCTTTAAGGTACCTGGTGACGACCCTGGAACCCGGCGCAAATGAGGTTTTAACATAGGGAGGGACCTTTAATCCTTTATCAACCGCGGATTTCGCCAGGAGAGCCGCTCCGATCAGGCCGTATGGATTTGAAGTGTTTGTACACGATGTGATAGCAGCAATCACAATATTTCCATTGCATATTTTTGTTTTTCTTCCGTTCAAATCGATTTCATGGCTATCATGGGGGATAGAATGAATCGAATGGATTTTACTTTTAAGCTCCTTGAGCTCTATTCTATCCTGAGGTTTTGCGGGACCGGCGATTGAAGGTTCAATGAGAGACAAATCGACTTCTACAACATTCGAGTATTCAGGGTTTTGATTCTCAAGATAGAACAGACCCAGGGCTTTTGTATAGGTTTCAACAAGATCGGCCTGCATTAACTTCAGAATATCATTTTCAGATTAAAAGCAACATACGATGAACCACTATTTTTGCGCGAACCCTAAGGATGGTATTGCACTATAATGGATTAAGAAAAGAATGTACCGACGATACCGTCGGTTAAAGGAGGATCGGGTATGGACGGGTGGTCGGGTTAGAGCACGCGCCCGAAAGAAGCAGGCGGAGCGGGCGATATGAAATTCTATCTATTTTTATGCCGCAGCTTTTTCTTTTATTTTTTTGAACTTCACACCAAACCCATCTCCATTGATCCAGATCACCTCACCTTTTACCATGGCGTTCTGGTCCTTTTTGATGAAGGGCAGAGCAAGAGTCAGTTTTTGACCTATTGAAAATTCGTGTTCTGTTTTAATAAATGCTCCGCTGCGGCATATGTTTTTGATAATACCATCATACATACCTTTTTTTCCAAAATATTTTACAGGTTTAAAAGATGGTATTCTTTGATGCTTTCTATCATCATTATCTGATTTTGCAGTACTGCTGTTCATATTTTTCTTCCTGTTTTTTTTACCATTATCGCCCATTTTACTGTCATGGGA
>JAUVGT010000435.1 GCA_030593645.1 Deltaproteobacteria bacterium | reverse complement strand
TTCTGAGCCTGCAGTTTTTACTGTTTGGTCATAATCACCGTCCACAATTACAACGCGCGCGCCTTCCTTTTCTATGTTTCGAATTCTCTCTTTTACCGTATACTTCGGAACAAATATTACCGCCTCACATCCTGACAACCCGGCAGCCCAGGCCACTGCCCGTCCATGATTCCCGTCAGTGGCGGCACAAAACACCGGCTTGGTTTTATGCGTCTGCAAATATTTAGTTATGGCATAAGATGCCCCCAAACCTTTAAAGGCATTTAATCCAAAACGTTTTGATTCATCCTTAACCAGGAGTTCTTTTATGCCGAGACTTTTTGAAACATCAGTTAAAGATAAAAGAGGGGTGGGTTTATAAGCTTTAAGGGATTTATGGAAAGATTGGACATCGTTTCTTTTTAGAAATTGAAATTTTTCGCCTGGAAACTTTTCCACACTATTTAAAAAGTATTTCATTCGATGATCTCCGGGTGTCATTTACTCAGATCTTTGCTATACGGCCAGTTTTTTGAAATCAGAACCCGTCGGCTGCTGAAATACTTTCAGGCCGAATTTCGGGATTACTGCCAGAACGTGATCGAATATATCGGCCTGGATCTCTTCATAATTGGCCCACCGATTGTCATTGGTAAACACGTAGATCTGTATGGGAAGCCCTTCAGCGGTCGGCGGCAGCTGGCGAACCAGCAAAGTCATCCCCTGATGTATTCTTGAATTACTTTTAAGATAATAGTACAGATATTTTCTAAACGTACCGATATTGGTCAAACGCCTTTGACTGATCTTGTCTTCCTTATCAATCTTTTTATCAATATGGTATCGAGTTATTTCTTTGTCCTTTTGTTCAATATATTCCTTTAGGAGATCCGCTTTTCTCAGCTTTTCCTTTAGATCCTCATCCAGGAATTTGATGCTCGACATATCAATATTGACAGCACGCTTAATCCGGCGGCCCCCGGAATCGACCATTCCCCTCCAGTTTGTAAAAGCCTCGCTGATAAATTTATACGTTGGAATGGTGGTGATTGTTTTATCAAAATTCTGAATTTTAATGGTATGCAGTGCGATATCAACCACATCACCGTCCGCGTCATATTTCGGCATGGTAATCCAGTCACCGATCCGGATCATACCATCATAGGAAAGCTGGATTCCGGCCACCAGTGAAAGAATGGTATCTTTAAACACAAGCATCAGCACAGCAGTCATGGCGCCGATTCCGCTTAGAAGGAGTGCCGGCGATCTGCCGATGCTAACGGCGATAATCACCACGCCCCCCATGCAGTAAATGATGATTTTAACGGTTTGAACGTAATTTTTGATTGGTTTATGTTTGGATATTTCGTATGTATTATAAATCTGCACCAGGGCGTTTAAAAGAGCATCCAGGAAAAGCACAATCATTAAAAGAATCAGTGCCAGGCTGATACGGGATATGATGCCTTCCCATGGAGGAAAAGTATAGGCAAAAACATGGATAATGGCTGCGGGCACCACATTTGCCAGCCGGTTGAATACTTTTCGTTCGGCAAGTATATCATCCCAGCGATTCCGGCTTTTTGAAGTGATGACCGTCACGAGTCCGACCAGATACTTTTTTGATAACACATGGGCAACATATGCCAGAAGCATAACACCGATTGCCTTCAACAGGATGACCACCGCAGGATAATCCGCGGCCATTTGGATCAAATTTTTCATATAAAACCCTTGGTATTTTATAACTTAAAGTTTGCTATCATTAAGTGGTTTCACGATTAATAGAACCATTATCCAATCTTGAATAATTCTCAATCATACTTATATCATTTATAGATTGAAAAAAAGAGGAAAAATTAAAATTTAGATCTATGTAACGACAGGGCCGTGGGGATTTACTGCGCAAGTGAAAAATTATTGATGATGAATCTATTTTAAAGGGCAGGCACACTGGCCCGCTCCGTTGGTTTTGAATAGCGGACTTCGGAGTCGATATAATTGGCTATTGGCACTTAGACCATAAAAAAGATAAAGCGAAGCGCCTTCCACATTCGATCCGCCGTCGCCACAAGGCTATGGCGGGACAAGCGTTCGAGGTTTATCTGTTCCCTGCTTACCGATACTTCGACAAGATCCTCTCCACAGTCCCATCCTGCTTCATTTCAACCAGGTGATCGTCAATTTCAGGTAAAATCTGAACAAAAGGAGAGTTTTTCTGGATCAGGTACTGAAACGAAGCGGTCTGGAGCACCACCGGAATTTCAAGAAACCGTTCCTCCGGAAACCCGCAATGCCTGATCTTGTATTTGCCCTGAAGCGGCTCTTCCACAATAAAATCCATTTGCTTTTGCCCAAGCTTTTCAAATTCATTATCAAAATACTTTACTTTCGCACCCTTATCTTCCAATACCTCTTTTGTCCAACCTGCATTAAGAAATGATCCAACAACAAAATCACTGTTGATAATATCGTTCAGTGATTTGAGTTTCTTTATCTCTTCCAGCCTGGGATGTCCGGCATAGGTATAAATGGTCCACTCAAAAGTAAAGCCGGTATTAATGTGTGTCACACTAAATTCAGATCTTTCATCGGTCATAACGGTAAAAATGACATCACTCAAACCCTGTTTCATTTGCTCATTGCAGAGTCCCCATTCCATAGGTTTATAATCCATGTCGATCCCCATTCTCTTTTCAAAAAGTTCTCTGGAAATATCTATCAATATCCCCCTGGCTTTCCCGTTATCCTCATAGGTAATGGGCGCGGCATCACGATCACACACTAACTTCATAGGTCTTCCTACCGGTGTTAATTTGACCCGGGACTTCTCCGGTCTGCCGGTCTTCAATTTTCTCCAGCCATCCTGAGTCTCGAATTGATCCAGATCTTCAACCAATTGTTCCACATGCCGGGACAGTTCCTGGGACACCGAAGTGGCTTCTTTAGCCACATTTTTCTGCTGACGGGTCAGCTGGTTGATTTCCTTTAAACTCTCGTTAAACCGGTTCACCCCTTCCGCCTGAAGGGTTGACGATTCGGCAATCTCCTCGATGATTTTCGATACCTTGTGAACCTCTTCTTCCATGCGGGTCAGGGCTTCCACTGTTTTGGAAGAAATCTCATTCCCCTGGGTAAGATTCATCATGGCGTTATCCACCAGACCGGATGTCTCCTTGGCCGCTTCCGTACTGTGGACCGACAGGTCCCTGACTTCCTGGGCAACCACCGCGAACGCCTTTCCATGCTCACCCGCGCGGTTGGCTTCGATGGTCGCATTCAGGGCTAAAAGCTTAGTCTGGGAGGCGATCTGGTCGATGGTTTTAATCATAC
>JAUVGT010000222.1 GCA_030593645.1 Deltaproteobacteria bacterium | reverse complement strand
CAGATTGCGGCCAATCAGATTAAAGTTGAAGATGTCCAGGGTAAACTAAAGATTACGATAGTGGATGAAGCCTTGTTTAACTCTGGCTCATCGAAAATTAATAAACGGGGCAGAAAGCTGCTGATGGAGGTTGCGGAAAGTTTTCAGAAGAAAAAAACGATGAATCGGCTTGTGGAAAAACATCCACAAAACAAGGTTGTAAACCATTCATTAAAAAGGAAATTTCCTTCTACCTGGGAGTTGTCCGCGGCAAGGTCGGCATCAGTGGCCCGTTTTTTACAGGAAAAGACCACGTTTTTACCGGGCAGTGTTTCAGCAGCAGGATACAGTTATAATCAACCGATGACTGTTAATGATACCGAAAAAAATCGGATCCGGACGCGAAAAATAGAAATCGTTCTGGTTCCCATACAATAACACCTGCTTTTACCTGTACCCGGGTTAGACTATATATATGAATAAATGATCAATTAAAACAACATTTCAGCATCAGTAAGCAACATTCGGCGTTCACTGTCATACCATTCCTCCCTTCGGGATTTCGCTGCCTTCAATATTGGGTGGTGTTGTGCAGCGAAAATCTCGAAATTCGATCCTCTTGATTCAAATCCATATTACAGTAATCAATCATCCGGCTGTAAAAAAGTACTCGAATAAATTTATAATACATGATAGACTAATTGAACATTGATATGGTATATATCATTATATGCTGCGAAAGTTTTAATGTTGAAGTCGGATTTAAAATGGAATTTATCGATTAAAATCCAGTAAATATCTTAACATACAGACGGTACGCTTTGATGATATTTAAGTGTAATTATGACTGATAATCTTCATGTTATTCCATACGCCTATCTTGTTCCCCTTCCGATGGAATCTTTTTCAAGATCAATCCGTCTTGATCCGGGTGTTATTACAATAGGACGAAGTCGATCAAATACCCTCTATCTCTCACATGGCGCAGTCTCCCGCAATCATGCAAAGATATCACTAATCGACGGTCAATATGTTCTGTCTGATATAAAATCGCGTAATGGTACATATGTAAATAAAAAGCGTATCAAAAATATTTCCCTTAAGCATAATGATCAAATTGTATTTGGTGACCGTTCTTTTATCTTTACACTCAAAGACCCGGAGCAAGATGATACTGAATCAATCTATACCTTCAATGAAGATACCGTTTGTTTCCAAGAAGATGATATTCAGCTGTCTGATATGGTCGCGCGCAAGGCTGAAGTCGCGGCCCAGACATTTCTTGATCCCAATAAAGACAAAAAAGAAATCAGCGCGGAAAAAGCGGTGGAAGCCCACAGCCGGCTGCTGCTGCTGTACCAATTGAGTGACAACTTAAGATATGCGAAAAATGCCGATGAAGTTTTGAGTATGGGAACCGATCTAATATTCGGAGCACTCCCTTCAGCAGAACGCGGTGTGGTTATGCTTCGATCAAGTTCAAAAGATCCTCTTGAGGCTCGTATCGTTAAATATTGTCATAAAAGGCCCGAGGGAGATGTCATCCCGGTCAGTCAAACAGTCATTAACAAAGTCATTAAGGACAAGCTGGCGGTTGTCAGCAAGGATGCCCTGGATGACTCACGTTTTGAGATGGCGGATTCCATCAGGGTGCACAATCTTAATTCCATTATTTGTGTGCCACTCATCAGCGGGGACAGGGTGATCGGTGTGCTGCATCTGGATACCAGCCAGGTACTGGATTCTTTTACCCAGAATGATCTGGAATTCACGGCGGCAGTGGCAAATGAAATGTCAATCGCGATTGATAATTCCCGGTTGCAGCGAGAAGCGGTACAAAATGAAAGAATGGCGGCCATAGGTCTGACCATCACCAATATTGCACATAATATCAAGAATATGCTGACTATCAATAAGGGCGTTGAAGAATTGATGAATATGCGCATGCAGGGTATCGCGGATGAAAAACTTCAAAAGAGCTGGCTGCTTGTGCGTAAATGTCTTGAACAGATTAACAATTTATCTGCTAATATGCTCAATTTTACACGTGTGCATCCTGTTAAATTGGATTTAATTGATATCAATTCGACATTGCTCAGTTATCGTGATTTTTTTCAAGAAAACATCACCAGTAAGGGAAATAAACTGGTATTGGATTTTGATTCTAACCTTACAAAGTGGGTGATGGATGAATCCGGTTTGAAGCGCGCGCTTCTTAACCTTGTGGTCAACGCGAGTGATGCTGTACAAGAAAAAGATAATGGTACGATTACAATTTCGACATCTGTGGATGCGCAAAATCATCTGAACATCGGTGTCAGCGACAATGGCTGCGGGATCGAATCAGACCGGATTAATAATGTATTCCAGCTCTTTTTTACCACAAAAGGTACAAAGGGGACGGGTCTCGGATTGCCCATGGTCCAAAGATTTGTTGAAAGACTGGGTGGTACAATCACCGTGGAGTCCAAGGTGGATGAAGGATCGTCGTTTAATTTGAACATACCGTGGATTGAAGAGAATTAAATATCAGCATATTAATGGATTCCCGTTTCCACGGGAATGACGTTACGGAGTGCATTAGTGATCGTTCACCGAGAATTGTTGCTTGTGAGAAATCCGGGTTAACATCATCATTCCTGTTTATAGAAGTAGTTTTGAAAACACTTCTATGAAATCCATTCTATATCAGGTGTTTGAGTATGCCATTGTGTTTCCTTTTGAAACGCGTATCCCGAACGCAATACAATATCTTCATGAAACGGTTTACCATAAATCATCATTCCGACAGGCAAGCCGTTTCCGGTTAAACCGCATGGGACTGTTAACCCGCATAAATTAAGAATATTGCCTATGGAAGTATTTTTAAGATACGCATTGTTTTTTTTAAGATAAGTATCCATATCCCTGTCTATTTCCCCAACAGGAAGTGCCGGGATCGGAGTGGTCGGCACAAGCAGGGCATCTGTATCACGAAGACGTACTTCCGTTTGTATTCTGAGCTTTTCCCATTCATTTTTATTCATAATGTATTCGGCAGCACTAATCTTTTTTCCATTTATCATTCGGGAAGCCACCACATGATCGAGATCATCAAAGTGATTTTCAAGCAGGTCTTTGTTTACGGCATACGCTTCAGCCGCAATGATGAGTCCATTCCTGTTTAATTCTCTTGCCATTTCAGCTTCAGGGAATTCAATAGAAACCACATGCGCGCCGAGGTCTGTAAATATTTTACTGGCTTGCATCACAACTTTTTTTATTTCCGGATCGATTTCATCAAAGAAGATTGAATCGGGAACGGCGAGCCTTAGGCCTTTGATATTGCTTTTTAGTGTATCAAAGACATTCTGAAGGGGTGTGCCTATGGTGGTTCGGTCGTCGGGGTCCATTCCATGGAGACACTGGTATATCAGAGCGGCGTCTTCTGCGTTACGGGTAATCGGGCCGACAGAATCCATGGATTGGCTAAGAGGATACACCCCCTGGCGGCTGATTCTGCCGACCGTGGTTTTTAAGCCGGTTATTCCGCATAGGGACGCCGGGATTCGTACTGAACCGCCTGTGTCCGTTCCAAGCGCCATGGGCACCATGCCTGAACTGACAGCCACGGCCGACCCGCTGCTTGATCCTCCCGGTATGTAATGTTCTTTTTTCCAGGGATTGTGAGGTGTACCCAGATCGTGATTTATACCGATTCCGCTGTATGCGAACTGGACGGTATGTGTTTTACCCAAAAGAATCATTCCCGCTTCAATCAGGCGCTGAACCGCGTATGAATTTTTTTTAGCAATATTTTTTTTAAGCCGGTGTGTGCCAGCCGTTGTGGGCAAACCTTTGACATCAAAAAGATCTTTGACGGCAAACGGGATACCGTGAAGCGGTCCCATATAATTTCCGGCACGAATTTCCATTTCTGCTGCCCGGGCCATGGCTTTCGCTTTTTCCGGATTCACCGATATAAATGCATGTAAATAAGGATCCAGACGCTCAATACGTGAGAGACAGTGCTCGGTCAGTTCAACCGGAGACAGATCACCTTTGCGGATCTGTGAGGACAAAGATGTAATCGGTGAAAAATGAAGCTCCATCTTGTCTGGCATGGCTGTTCCTTTCTATTTTCATTCAGTGCTGATTCGTTTGAATTGTTAGAATTCATATCTAAAATGCAATGGAAGTGCAATAGATATCGCATTTCATAAAGGGTTCAAATGAAAAGATGAACGTCGAACATCAAACGTCCAACGCCGAACGTCATTCCCGTGGAATCGCTTTGTTTTTGTTGATATCCATGAAAAAATAGAATATTTAATTGAGTTGTATTATTAATTTTTTGATATTTGAAATGTTGGGGTGCAATCGATTACTCATTATTCTGCCATCCCAGTATTCCATTTTTTTGAGGTCTTTCATACTTGAAGAATGAATTATAAAAAAGACAAACTATTCTCAGATCCGGACATGACGCTTTCTGATTTTGTATTTGATGAACAGGTAGCCGATGTATTTCCGGACATGATTGTCAGATCGGTCCCGGGCTACAGGACCATCATCAGTCAAATCGGTATGCTCTCAGGGCGTTTTGCTCAGCCCGGAACCCATGTCTATGATATGGGGTGTTCATTAGGGGCTGTGACACTGGCCATGCGCCGCGGTATAAAACATAAGGATTGCAAAATAGTTGCGATCGATAATTCAGAAGCCATGGTTAAAAGATGCCAATCCCATTGTCAAAGGGATACCGGGATGGTGCCGGTCGAAATCATATGCCGTGATATCAGAGAGATTGAGATTAACAATGCGTCTTTCGCGGTGCTCAATTTTACCCTTCAATTTTTAGAGCCGTCAGAAAGATATAAGGTAATCAATAATATCTTTAACGGTTTGGTTCCCGGCGGTGCCCTGATTCTATCTGAAAAGATATCATTTTCTGATAACAATCGTCAGAAACTGTTTGATAACCTTTACTATGATTTTAAAAGGTATAACGGTTACAGTGAACTTGAAATCAGCAGAAAACGTGAAGCGCTGGATAACGTATTAAAACGCGAACCAAAAGACGGTCATATCAAACGTTTAAAATCAGCAGGTTTTACCATTGTAGAAGAATGGTTTCGGTGTTTTAACTTTGTGTCGTTTTTGGCGGTAAAGGAATAATAGAATAGAAGGGCTCATGCCATAGGCGGATTTACGCTGCTCTCCAACAAGGGGTCGAGGGAAAAAATGCAGAGGAAGACCTGTGTGTCTGTCCTTCATTATGCAAAAAGACGATTGCGATACCGACCCCGAATTCCGATTTCCTGAAAATAATATGAAATACTACGACCACATACTCAACCGGATGAAAAACGGACCGCTTGAACAATGGTCCCAAATCCTGAGAAGTAAAATCAACACCGCTTTTTCTTCGGAGAATCATGCGAACAATTCCATGTGGATGGATATTCTTTCATCCCTTCCAGATAACCCGCCCGTATACCCGGAAGTAATAAACGGGGCAATCAGATTTGCTGATGAAGATGAAGAAAAAGAATTAAGAGATCGGATTCAATCAAAATTAATGAGCCTTCACCCCTGGCGCAAAGGACCTTATTCCATACACGGCGTACACATCGACACGGAGTGGCGCTCGGATTTAAAATGGGACCGGTTGATCAATCACATTCAGCCTTTAAACGGCAGGACCATACTCGACGTGGGCTGCGGCAGTGGGTATCATTGCTGGCGCATGGCTCTTGAGGAAGCCAGGCTTGTGATCGGAATCGATCCATATATGATCAGTGTTTACCAGTTTCTTGCGGTCAATCATTTTTCAAAAAAACTGCCCCTGACTGTCCTGCCGGTTGGTATTGAAGATGTGTCTCCTGAACTGAACGCCTTTGATACGGTCTTTTCAATGGGAATGCTCCACCACAGGCGTTCGCCTTTGGATCACCTGTATCAGCTCAGGGGATGCCTGCGGAGCGGGGGAGAGCTGGTGCTGGAGACACTGGTGATAAAGGGGGAAACGGGTGAAGTACTTGTACCTGAAAAACGGTACGCCAAGATGCGTAATGTATGGTTTATTCCCTCACCTAAAACACTTGAATCATGGCTCAAAAGATGCGGATTTAAAAATGTTCGGATTGTTGATGTGACGCGGACAGCCGAAAAGGAACAGCATGCCACCGAATGGATGAGATTTGAATCGCTTGCAGATTACCTGAGCACGGATGATCCATCATTAACCATTGAAGGATTACCCGCGCCGGTTAGGGGGATATTGATCGCGGAAAAACCCTAGAAGTGGTTTCAAAGCATCCCCTCAGGTTTTATTTCTGCGCGAACCCTAAAGAGATTGAAATCAAAGAACAAAAAGTGAGGTCAGCCATGAAAGTCATATTTCATAACGATTTTTATCAAGTCTATACAGCCGATCCGGCCGCGGCACCTGGACGAATGGAATCGGTCATTGATGTGATTGAAAAAAAAGTGAAATTAATCGATGCCGTACCCGCATCAATAGAATATATCACGGCAGTCCATTCACAAAAACATATCGAACATGTTCGCGCGAGCGGCCTGTATGATATTTCCGCGCTCGCGGCAGGCGGGGCAATGCAGGCCGCGGAGATCGGTTTGAACGAACCCAGCTTTGCTTTAATTCGACCGCCTGGCCATCATGCCTCTTCTGATTCAGCCTGGGGCTTTTGTTATTTCAATAACATGTCAGTGGCCTTGGAAAGCCTCAAACGGAAAGGTAAAATCAATAGTGCTTATGTGCTCGACTTTGATCTTCATTATGGAGACGGCAATGTAAATATCCTGGGTGATACGGATTATGTCACCGTGCATAATATCGATTCCCATGACCGCAGGGCATACCTTCGTGAAGTCGAAAATGAAATGAACGACTGCAAGGAAGATATCATCGGCATCTCCGCCGGTTTTGACAATCACAGGGAAGACTGGGGCGGCGTCATGAAAACGGAAGATTATGAAGAAATCGGGAGAATGGTTAGAGCCGCGGCCGAAAGAAATAACGGCGGCTGTTTTGGTATTTTAGAAGGAGGGTACAACCATGATGTTCTGGGGTATAATGTCATGGCGCTGATTAAAGGGATGTCGGAAAAATAGAATCAAATGCGGATACGTAAACTTGCTTTTGAGAGAGAAGAGAGGATACATGCTGTGCGTTTGAATTTTTAAAGATGGCACCCGTCATTCCCGTGAAGCTTGTCCTCGATCTGATCGGGGAATGGGAATATAGTATTATAAGACGTTTTTCCTTCCTTCGCCAACTTCCGTCGCTAAAGCTTCCGACTCCGCCGAGGCTTAGACGAGACAAGATGGCGGACAAGCGTTCATCTTTTATAGTATTTCTCTATCGCTTCACATAAACCTGGAATGGTGAATGTGTCCGCGGTGATATTAATGTTGAAACCCAGGTTTTTGGCGGTATCGGATGTTATGGGGCCGATACTGGCGAGGGTCACATTTTTTAGAAGGGTATCGATTTCGTTTTCCGGGAGAAGTTTTTTAAAATTTTTCACGGTGGAAGAACTTGTGAATGTGATCATGTGGATGGTGTTTTCTTTAAGCTGCTGAATTAACTGATCCGTGTTTTCACTGACCGGCACGGTATGATATGCTTCAATTTCATCCACTATGGCTCCCATTTTGGTGAGTTCTTCGGGGAGTATGGGTCTGGCCTCTTTTGCGCGGGGGAGAAGGATTTTCTTCCCTTTCACATCTTCCTTCTCAAAAGCATCGATGACAGATTCGGCCCGGTAGCTAAAGGGCACAATATCACTGTTCAGCCCGAAGTCGGTCAGCCGCTGTTGGGTAGCCGGACCGATGACCGCGGTTTTTAGATTTCCCAGGCTGCGTACATCCTTCTTTTTTAGGAACAACCGTTCAAAAAAACAGGACACCGCGTTGGCACTGGTAAAAATCAGCCAATCGTAGTCCGGTAGGTTTGATAAGGCTTGATCAAGGTGTGTGGCATCTTCCGGCGGTTCAATTTTTATGGTGGGATATTCAAGGCATTGGGCGCCGAGTTCGGATAGCCGGGATACCAGATCACTGGCCTGGGCCCTGGCCCGTGTGACCATAATTGTTTTTCCGTACAGGGGTCGGTTTTCAAACCATTTCATGGTTTTTCTTAAATGGACCACATCCCCCACAATGATAATGGCCGGTGATTTCAATCCGGCTTCTGTTACCTTTTCCACAATATTTTCAAGAGTCCCCGTAACCGTAAGCTGTCGGGCCGTTGTGCCC
>JAUVGT010000178.1 GCA_030593645.1 Deltaproteobacteria bacterium | reverse complement strand
GTCACCGGCAATCCGGGCCAGGCAAATTACGCGGCCTCAAAAGCCGGTCTGATCGGCCTGACCAAAACAGCGGCCCAGGAATTGGCCCAGCGCGGTATTAATGTAAATGCGGTGGCACCTGGCTTTATCGCAACGGATATGACGGCCGCGCTTCCGGAAAAGGCAAAGGAGGCCATGCTGACCCGGATCCCGGCGGGACGTGCCGGTACTCCCGAGGATGTGGCAAATGCCGTAGCCTTTTTGGCATCGGATAATGCGTCTTACATTACCGGGCAGGTGATACACGTAAGCGGCGGAATGTATACGTAATGATGTTGTTAAAATGCCCAATTACTTTATATATTTAACAAGGAGGAAATTAATGTCTATCGAAGATAAAGTGAAAAAAATAATCGCGGAAAAACTGAGTGTTGACCTGTCGGAAGTTGTACCTGAGGCTTCTTTTGTGGACGATCTGGGCGCTGATTCTCTTGATCTGGTTGAACTGATCATGTCAATGGAAGAAGAATTTGATACTGATATTTCAGATGAAGACGCGGAAAAAATCCAGACAGTCAAAGATGCTATTGATTATGTGGATAAACAGTAATAAAATTTAAGGAGGTTCTATTGAAAAGGCGGGTTGTCATCACCGGGCTTGGCCTGGTCACACCGGTTGGTATTGGTGTTAAGAATACATGGGAAGCCATATGCGCGGGAAAGTCCGGAATCGGACCGATTACACGGTTTGATGCGACTCATTTTCCTGTAAAAATAGCCGCTGAAGTCAAAGGATTTGACCCCAATGATTTTCTTCCCACCAAGGAAGCAAAACGCATGGAACTTTTTATTGCATACGCCATCGCCGCCACCCGTATGGCCATGGAAGATTCCGGACTGAAAATCGATGAATCCAATTCCAACAGGGTTGGTGTGATAACGGGCTGCGGTCTGGGCGGGCTCGGAATTATGGAAGACACGATTTTAACGGTGGATAAAAAGGGACCGAAACGCGTTACCCCGTTTTTTATACCCATGATGATCGGGAATATGGCAGCCGGGATGATTTCAATCCATTTTAATGCCAAAGGGCCGAACGCTTCGCTCGCGACTGCCTGCGCTGCCGGTGCCCACGCAACAGGCGATTCGTTCAAACTTATCCAGAATGGCACTACTGACGCAATGATTACAGGAGGTGTTGAATCTGTGATCACGCCCACATGTATTGCCGGTTTTGCCGCCATGAAAGCCCTTTCCAGACGAAATGATGAACCCGGGAAAGCGTCACGCCCTTTTGATAAGGACCGGGACGGGTTTGTTGTGGGCGAAGGAAGCGGTATTTGTATTCTTGAGAGCCTTGACAACGCCCTAGAAAGAGGCGCCCATATATATGCCGAGATGTGTGGTTACGGTATGAGCGGAGACGGCCACCATATGACCGCACCGCCGCCTGATGGGAATGGAGCTGTTCGCTGCATGGAAGCCGCCATCAAGGATGCCGGACTGACATATGATCAGATCGACTACATCAATGCCCACGGAACCTCAACACCGATTAATGATCTTTATGAAACACGCGCGGTCAAAGCGGTTTTCAAGGAAAAAGCCAAAACCATACCGATCAGTTCCACAAAATCGATGACAGGACACCTGCTCGGCGGTGCCGGCGGTATTGAGACGGTTTTTACAGCACTTACCATTAAAAACGGTATTATGCCCCCGACCATGAATTGTGATCATCCCGATGAGGAATGCGATCTCGATTATATTCCCCATGAGGCCCGCAAAAAGGATGTAAAGATTGCCATGACCAATTCTTTCGGGTTTGGGGGAACCAATGCTTCGCTGCTGTTGAAGGCGTACAAACCTTAATAATATTCACATCGCCCCTCTGGGGCTGCTCTGTATTTATATAAATTGATGGGGTTAGCTCGCATTTCTCACAAGCATTCTATTACGATCGCATGGTTTGTAAGAAATGCGGGTTAAAAATTTTTTGGTTCTTTACTCCTGTCCCCCATCAAACTTGTCAATTCGCTTCTGATGCCTGTCCCCGTCAAATGGGGTTTTCAGCCACACATTTACGATTTCTTTAGCCATGATATCACCGATCATGCGCGCGCCCATTGCAAGAATATTACTGTTATTATGACGCCTGCTCATTTCTGCTGAAAAGGGCTCTGAACACAAGGCTGCTCTCACATGGGGGAATCGATTGGCAACCATGGACATGCCAAGCCCGGTACCGCAAATCAGGATACCCCTTTCATATTGACCTGTTGAAACCATTAATGAAACCTTATTTCCAAAATCCGGATAATCAACAGACTCTTCCCCATGGGTTCCCACATCCTCAACATCAATACCTTGATCTGAAAGGTATTTTTTAATGATTTCCTTTAATTGATATGCCGCATGATCGCATCCGATCGCAATGGGTGCCTGGCTGCCGTTTGTGATATCATTCATTTCCATTCTCCTGATTTTTTGGACCTGATTTTTTGGAACGGTTCCGGCTTCGTTATACACAATCGATTATCCTAGTATAAAATTAACTTTCTAATCGCAAGAAAAAAAACAATGACATGCAGGAACCGGCTTGTGCGGGCGTCGTTTTACGAAACTTCCGCTCATCCACTTAAAATCGGAATTCGGGGTCGGGGTCGGGGTCGGGGTCGGGGTCGGGGTCGGGGTCGGAATTCGGGGTCGGGATCGCAATCGTCTTTATTAATCTTTAGCAGAGACGCAATGTATTGCGTCTCTGCCAAAACTAAAAAGGATTACCCCAGTGAAATATGATAAACCTGTGTGGAAAAATCTCATTTAATTAAATCCCGATTGCGATACCGACTCCGACCCCGAAGAATAATGATATATATCCTCTAATATTCTATTATTCCTTGAAATTTCTAATCATTTTCATTATAACATTTTATCCGTATCATTTATAATCGGAAGTATTAAAAATGACGGTTTCGTAAAAAGTCCAACTTCTGCGTTGTGCTGCATTTCGCAATCATTCAACGTACTATAAGTACGCTTCGTGATTACAAAATTTGCACGCCTTGAATTTGAACTTTTTACGAAACCGTCTCATTCGGACTTTTTACGAGACCATCAAAAATTATCAGGAAAACGGGAGAAAACAAATAAAATGGATTTAAAATTAATCGAAAACATTGATCCGGATATCGCAAGGAGCATTGTAGAAGAACTCGACAGACAAAGAAACACGATCGAACTGATCGCGTCTGAAAATTTCACCAGCCCGGCTGTAATGGCAGTCCAGGGAAGTGTTCTCACCAATAAATACGCGGAAGGCTATCCGGAAAAACGCTATTACGGAGGTTGTGAATTTGTTGATATCGCTGAAAAGCTCGCGATCGACCGTGTCAAAAAACTTTTTAACGCGCAATACGCGAATGTTCAACCCCATTCAGGGTCACAAGCAAACATGGCCACCTATTTCGCGTTTTTAAATCCGCAGGATACAGTGCTCGGTATGAGCCTGGCGCACGGCGGCCATCTGACACACGGCAGTAAGGTCAGTTTTTCGGGCAGACTGTTTAACTTTGTTTCATATGGCATAGATAAAGATACAGGAATGATTGACCATGAACAGGTCGCCCGGCTTGCCGAGGAACACAAACCCAAAATGATTGTCGCCGGAGCAAGCGCCTACCCCCGAATGATCGATTTTGAAAAATTTTCTCAAATCGCGAGTTCAGTGGGAGCCTATTTCATGGTAGACATGGCCCATATCGCCGGCCTTGTTGCAGCCGGTTTGCATCCCACTCCCATTCCTTTCGCAGACGTGGTCACTTCCACGACTCACAAGACCCTTCGCGGTCCGAGAGGCGGCCTGATTCTTTCCAGGGAAGAGCATGGTGTCAAACTGAACAAGCAGATCTTTCCCGGCATACAGGGCGGACCGCTGATGCATGTGATCGCGGCCAAAGCACTTGCATTTAAAGAGGCTCTTGACCGTTCTTTTGTTGAATACCAGACCCATGTGGTTAAAAACGCGAAAACACTTGCTGAACATCTAAAAGGCGACGGAATCGATCTGGTTTCCGGAGGTACAGACAACCATATGATGCTTCTGGATTTAAGAAACATCAATATCACAGGAAAAGACGCGGAAGATGCACTGCACCGTGCCGGGATCACCGTTAATAAAAACGCCGTGCCATTTGACACTCAAAGCCCGCAGATTACAAGCGGGATCCGTATCGGTACTCCTGCCATGACTTCCAGGGGTATGAAAGAAAATGAAATGAAAATCATCGGAGATCTGATACTTGAAACCTTTAAAGATCTTAACGATGAACAAACCATCGAAAATATAAGGAAAAAAGTCACAGATCTTTGCAGGGCTTTCCCACTTTATAAAGAATATCCTTAAAGGAGACTGGACGTGGTTCCAAAACCTCCCCCCGGGCCCGCCAAAAGAACAAAGGGCGGCCCCTGCACCCGATTGAAGGTTTTTAAACCGCTTCTAAAATAAGAATATGCCGAAACAGAATACTCGACCTTCCTGGAACAACTATTTTATGGGAATTGCAAATCTTGTGTCAAAACGGTCAACATGCACAAGGCGGCATGTGGGTGCGGTCATTGTCAAGGACAAGCGTATTCTGTCCACCGGCTATAACGGCGCGCCTTCAGGTATCGAGCACTGTCTTGACATCGGCTGTCTCAGGGAAAAGCTGAACGTACCTTCAGGTGAGAGGCATGAACTGTGCCGAGGTATTCATGCCGAACAAAACGCGATTATCCAGGCGGCATATCACGGCGTTTCCCTGAAAGACGCCTCTCTTTATTGCACGAATCTTCCTTGCTCAATATGCGCAAAAATGATAATTAACTCCGGTATACGAAAAATATATTACGAATCAGGCTACGCAGATACGATGTCCGAAGAAATGCTGAGTGAAGCTGGAATAGATATTATTAAATTCGAAATCAGTAAACAGGAGGGAGTTTAATGAAGTGTCCATTTTGCGGAGAGATCGACAACAAGGTGATTGATTCCAGGTTAAGCAAGGACGCGAGTGTGATCCGCAGACGAAGGGAATGCATTCTTTGCAGCCGGAGATTTACGACCTATGAACACATCGAGGAAATCCCGATCATGATCATCAAAAAAGACGGCAGACGGGAAGTCTTCTCAAGGGAAAAAGTACAATCCGGTATTCAAAAAGCCTGTCAAAAGCGGAATATCAGCATGAACGTCATCGAAGAATTTATCGATGATCTCGAGCGGGATCTCAGAGAAACCGGGGAGAAGGAAATTCTTTCCAATGTACTGGGAGAAAAGATTATGGTCAAATTGCATGAGCTGGATGACGTGGCTTATGTGCGTTTCGCCTCTGTTTACAGGGAATTTAAAGATGTAAATGACTTTGTTTCTGAATTAAAAAGCCTATTGAGCAATCAATAAGTTCAGACAGGCTGCCGCTCCGCAGAATATTGAATTTTCATATGGGTAATGCCATGACTATTGTCATCCGGGTCATGTTGCAAAAATGACCGCCATTCCCGCATGACATGATAAATGCTTTCTTTTCCTGATAGACTTCTAATGACCATCATTTTATACACCTGCTCTTTTAAACGGGACTAACTTTCAAATGAATCATACGGATTTCATGAATATGGCGCTTGACCTGGCGAAAGAAGGCCGGGGATACACATCTCCAAACCCAATGGTCGGCGCGGTGGTTGTTCGGGATGGGAAGATCGTTGGGAAAGGATATCATCGGGCAGTCGGCGGACCGCACGCAGAAGTTAACGCCCTTGTGGATGCCGGTTCATCCGCGCGGGGAGCTGTGCTGTATGTCACCCTGGAACCATGTAACCATACAGGCCGAACTCCGCCTTGTACTGAAAGAATTATCGATGCCGGTATCCGTAAAGTGATGATTGCCATGGATGACCCGAATCCGAATGTAAGGGGAGGCGGGAAAAAATATTTAGAAAATCATGGAATTGAAACCACAACCGGACTATGCAAAGAGAGTGCGGAAAAACTGAATGAAGCATTCATCAAGCATATCGAAACAAAACACCCTTTTGTGACTGCTAAATGCGCGGCGACCCTGGACGGCAGAATCGCAACCAAAACCGGCGACTCAAAATGGATTACCGGGGAAAAATCAAGAGCCTTTGTTCACCAGCTCCGCCAGGCTTCCGACGCGATCCTGATCGGTATCGATACCGTTATCAATGATGACCCCAGCCTGACCACCCGCCTTGAAAGCGGCACCGGATCAGACCCAAAAAGAATCATACTCGACACACAGCTAAAAATATCAAAAACAGCCAGGGTCCTGAATCTCGATTCGAAAGCCGAAACCATCATCATTACCGGCCCCACACCCCCGGAAAAAAAGAGGCTTTCCATTGAAAAAACCAATGTGAGAATTATTCCCCTGAAATCCGAAAACAGCCTGATAAACATGAACTCGCTTGCCCGCTATCTTGGTGAATCCAATATCATGAGCCTTTTAATTGAAGGCGGCAGTCGTGTACTTGCATCCGCTTTTAAGGCAAAAATTGTTGATAAAATTTTCTTTTTTTACGCGCCGAAAATCCTTGGCGGTGACGATGGTGTCCCAATATGCCGCGGCCCTGGATTTTCACTTATGAATGAAAGCATACAGGTTAAAAATATTCATGTAAGACGATTTGACGATGATGTCATGATTGAAGGATATATATAAAAATTCAGGGTTCAAGGATTGATGGTCTCGTAAAAAGTCCGAATTAGACGGTTTCGTAAAGAGTTCAAATTCAAGGCGTGCAATTTTTGTAATGATGAAGCGTACTTATCGGACCCGCCCAGTTAAAACTGTTTTTTTATTTAACAGTGGAGTTGAATCATTGCAAAATGCAGCACAACGCAGAAGTTGGACTTTTTACGAAACCGTCAAGGATTCAAGTGAAATGCAGGTCGGAGCAGGTTTATGCGGACGCAGCATTGCGAAGCCTCCGCTACTGTGCCCGCCCTTATACAATAATCGGAGTTCGGGGTCGGTATCGGGGTCGGTATCGGAAATATCGAAATAGGTATACATTTTTCATACTGCACGCAATATCTCATAAGGACACCCTTTAGGACTCGCGCAAAAATAACTTCACATTTTAAGGGGCGAATCATCCCATTCGGCTGCGTTGCAAAATCTCGAAATATGCTTGAATATTTTAGATAAATACTTATATTCTACTGATAAATCGATAAATGTTTAGGAACCACTTCTATTCAGTCCAACAAATTGACGCTGTTTTCAATTTGGAGCAAAATACAATAGGGCTACCAGGAAGAATTATGTTTACCGGAATCATCGAAGGCCAGGGTAAAATCACTCAAATCAAGCCGCAAGAGCAGGGCAAACGGATTTTTATCACCACCGATTTTAAACTTGAAGGGGCAAAGATTGGAGACAGCATCGCTGTAAACGGAGCCTGCCTGACAGCGGTCACGTTAGCAGACCACTCATTTGAAGCGGACGTATCTCCTGAAACGGTTTCTAAAACAACATTTAATAATATAAAGATCGGAGATAATGTAAATATTGAACGCGCCCTTCGATTTTCAGACCGCCTCGATGGTCATCTGGTATCCGGTCATATCGACGGTGTGGGAAAGATAAAGGGGAGAAAAAAAGCCGGTAACGCGGTGATCATTAATATAGAGGTAACCGGGGCTCTTTCCCGCTATATCATTCAAAAGGGTTCAATTGCGGTGGACGGCGTAAGCCTTACCATTAATAAGCGCGTAAAAAATAGTTTTGAAGTCAGCATCATTCCTCATACTTCCAAAATCACGACCATTGCTGTTAAAAAACCAGGTGACCCGGTGAATATCGAAACGGATATGATTGGAAAATATGTGGAACGCTTTCTTAATCAATCAGACAATAAGGAAACCGATCGGAAACCGATCGATATGGAGTTTCTGGCAGAGAGCGGTTTTTTATAAAATTGATACATCTTTTGCCGGGTTCAAAAAAATTCTATTATCCAGGTATGGATACACTAAAAACCCGGTAGAATTGATCTTTGCAGACGGGTTTTAATAATATAATAAATAGGAGCGTATAACTAAAAAATGTCAAAAATTTCAATTGAAGAAGCCATTAAGGATATAAAGGCCGGGAAGATGGTGATCCTGGTGGATGATGAAGACCGGGAAAATGAAGGGGATCTGACCATGGCCTCTGAAGCTGTAACTCCCGAAGCCATTAATTTTATGGCAAAATACGGCCGCGGTCTGATTTGCATGTCCATGGCCGGAGAAAAAATTGATTCTCTCAACCTGCCGTTGATGGTGGACAATAATACATCCCAGTTCCAAACCGGGTTTACCGTTTCCATAGAAGCCAGAGAAGGCGTTACAACGGGTATCTCCGCAGCTGACAGGGCAAAGACCATTCTGACAGCCGTAGCTGATGATGCCAAACCGGATGATCTTGTCCGGCCCGGGCATGTTTTTCCATTAAGGGCCATGGACGGCGGTGTGATTGTAAGAACCGGCCAGACAGAAGGTTCTGTTGATCTTGCCAGGCTTGCCGGATTAAAACCATCAGGCGTCATCTGTGAAATCATGGATGAAGACGGCACCATGGCACGCATGCCGAGTCTGGAAAAATTCAGTGAAAAACACAAGATCGGCATATGCACCATTGCCGATCTGATTGAATACCGGATGCGCACGGAATCCTTTGTTCAAAAGGTCGTAGAGACATCGATACCCACCTCTTTTGCCGGTAAGTTTAAAGTCATTGTTTATGAAAATGATATGGAGGACATCCAAAATATCGTCTTAGTCAAAGGTGATATCGATTCAAATACACCCATTCTTGTACGCGTGCATTCAGAGTGCCTGACCGGTGATATATTCGGTTCTCTGCGCTGTGACTGCGGGGATCAGCTCCGATCCGCTATGAAAATGATGGATAAGGAAGGTTCCGGAGTTCTTCTATACATACGCCAGGAAGGACGTGGGATCGGCCTGGTTAACAAGCTGAAAGCCTATGTACTCCAAGATGAAGGATATGATACAGTTGAAGCCAATGTCAAGCTTGGCTTTAAACCGGACATGAGAAATTATGGTATCGGCGCCCAGGTCCTGGTGGACCTTGGAATTAAAAAAATGAAGCTGATCACCAACAACCCCAAAAAAATGGTCGGTCTCCAGGGATATGGGCTAAGTATTGTGGAGCAGGTACCTATAGAAGTTACACCGAACGAACACAACCGATGCTATCTTGAATGTAAAAAACTTAAAATGGGCCATCTGTTGAATATTGATGCAAATCCCTGATAGAACGAATACCCGTCGGATGGTATGAATACCAGGAAAACCAGTGATTCAAAGTAAAAATCCGGGTCCAAAGGGCCCGGCTTTGACTTGTCCGCCATAGCTTTAGCGGCGGTGGATCACCCCCTCTAAGGGGATTTAACAAGTGCCTAAAGTGCGCTAAAGTGACTAAAATGCCTAAAGTTAATGAATTCTGTCTGTTTTTATTTAAAAGATGGAGCTTATAGCGACTCCGGCTTGTCCTCCATAGCTTTAGCGACGGCGGGAACTGTCCGCATAGCTTTAGCGGCGACGGAACTTTAGTGCACTTTAGCTCACTTTAGTCACTTTGATTTATTTCTTATGGCAGAGCCATTTATCTCTGACCTGGCCCAAAGGACCAGGT
>JAUVGT010000231.1 GCA_030593645.1 Deltaproteobacteria bacterium | reverse complement strand
CATAGCTTTAGCGGCGACGGAACTTTAGTGCACTTTAGCTCACTTTAGTCACTTTGATTTATTTCTTATGGCAGAGCCATTTATCTCTGACCTGGCCCAAAGGACCAGGTTTTATTTGATCAAATAAAATAATGCTTGCATTTATTCATTGTTATGCTACTTAAGCAGCTTTAACTTTTTTGCTAATGGTAAGTGAATCCCTTGGCGATAGAGGATATGCTCTTTAATTACAAAAACAACAAGACATGGGCTGAAAATCTTTCAATACCCATGCAGATCGGTCTTACAATGTCCGGGTGTATCGTTTTTTGCTGCTGGGTCGGATATTGGATTGACAAATACCTTGACACAAAAGGTGTTTTTACCATTATTTTCATACTTTTGGGAATAGCCGGAGGGGGAATTGTAGCATACCGACAGATCCTCGAGATCTTAAATGACGGGGAAAAAAAATAAAGTCGGAAACATGGAATCTATTAGACAAACACAAAAAAAATATTGTTCCAAAGCTTTGATCGCGGCAATTGTAATCGGCTTTGTGTTCATTATCACAGACCTGAAGCCGGTCGGCAAAGGGTTAATCCTGGGTGCAATTTTCAGTTCAGTCAATTTTGTATTAATGGGTGAAACCCTTCCCTTAAAGTTAGGCAAATCCAAAAACAAAATCTTTCTTCTTTCTCTGGGCTCTATTGTTCTCCGGTTCGCTTTGCTGGCAGTACCGCTTATTATCGCCGTCCGGTTTGAAAAGTTTAACTTCATTGCCGCAGCTTGCGGGATTTTTATGGTTCAAATCGTCATTCTCCTGGAACATTTGGTTCAAACCATATCATCGATTCGAAAAAGCAAAATATAGGACAGCTATTATTATGGGTGAGTTAGGCCTTATCAAGCAGTTGATTATTCCCGTATGGGGACACAATATTGTTTTAAATCTTAATGTCATCGGAATGACCTGGATCGTTATTGTGTTTTTAATTGTCTTTGGCATTTTTTCCAGATGGAAAAAGGGGATCATTCCCAAACCCATGCAGGTAATGGGAGAGCTGTTTGTTGCCCAGTTCTACAGCCTGACAGAAGACGCGATGGATAAGGAAATGGCAAAAACATACGGCCCCCTTGTTTGCGCTTTATTTATGTTCCTGCTGATTTCCAACTGGCTCGGTATCATTCCCATGCTTGATGAGCCGACCAAAGACCTTAACACCCCGCTCAGTCTGGGCCTGATGGGTTTTGTTATTGCTCATTATGCCGGGATAAAATCCAAAGGCTTTAAAGCATATGCAAAGGAGTATTTTCAGCCGATATTTTTTATGGCCCCTCTTAATATAATCGGGGAAATATCAAAAATCGTTTCAATTT
Organism: Deltaproteobacteria bacterium; assembly: GCA_030593645.1. Lineage (GTDB taxonomy): Bacteria > Desulfobacterota > Desulfobacteria > Desulfobacterales > JAUVGT01 > JAUVGT01. The sequence goes on along the minus strand of JAUVGT010000231.1, from coordinate 6,595 downwards.
CATTTCGTCTATTCGGCAATATCATGGGCGGCTCGATCATCATACTTGTGGTTTCGTATCTGACATACAGTTTAGTCCTACCGCCCTTTTTAAACGTTTTTTTCAGCCTTTTTGTCGGCACAATTCAAGCTTTTGTGTTTACAATGCTTACAGTGGTATATATTTCAGTGCAGGTTAAATAAAGTATGGAATTCGAAACTCAAACGATCGTCCGAATGTGCGCTTACACCGGCGGCGGTATAGCCATGGGACTGGGTGCCGTTGGTGCCGCTATCGGTGAGGGGTATACCGCGTCTGAAGCCAATTTGGCGGTATCACGCAGCCCTAAAATTTCCGGTGATATTTTTAAAAATATGCTGGTCGGGCAGGCCGTAGCTGAATCTGCTTCAATTTTCGCGCTGGTTATCGCTATCCTCATGCTTTTTCTGGATATTCAAACGGCCCATGTTCTTAAGGCATCAGCCCTTTTCGGTGCCGGTCTCTGTATTGGGTTTGGTGCTATTGGAGCCGGGATCGGATCCGGCTTTCCCGGCGGCCAGGCATGCGCCGGTATATCGAGACAACCGGCAGCCGCTTCCCAGCTGACGACGAATATGCTCATCGGATCCGCGGTGTGCCAGACACCCGCGATATTTTCCATGGTTGTCGCGCTAATGCTTATCTTTATCGATTTCAGTAATGCCCCGCTCTATCCGACCTGGGCGGCTCTTATCGGCGCGGGTCTGAGCACCGGCATGGCCGCGATCGGATCGGGCTATGGCGGCGGATTAGCGGCCGGTGCCAGCTGTGAAGGTATCGCGAGGCAGCCGAACTCCGTTGGTAATGTCACAACCACCATGCTGGTGGGGCAGGCTGTTTCACAAACACCATCGATTTTCGGTCTTTTAGTCAGTTTTATACTTCTTTTTAAAACATTCCCTCAGTCTGGGGCTCTAAGCGCCTCAATGGCCCTATTGGGCGCCGGACTTTGTATGGGTCTCGGAGGTATCGGCCCCGGGATCGGCAATGGGATGGCGGCTGAAGGAGCTGTAAAATGGGTGGCCAGGAATATGAACCACGCCGGCGAATTAATGCGTACCATGCTGGTGGGACAGGCTGTTTCACAATCAACGGCGATTTACGCGATGGTTGTCAGCCTGGTATTGATCTTTGTAATTTAAAATACAGGAGGAACAGAAAAATGGCAATTGAAGGTGTAGATATTGTAAAAGCGGCGGCATTTATCGGGGCCGGGCTTTCCATGGGATTAGGCGCCATCGGGCCCGGTGTTGGAGAAGGCATGGTTGCAGCAAAAGCCTGTGAAGCTATCGGAAAAAATCCGAGAGAAGCCGGTCTTTTAACCCGGACAATGCTGGTGGGTCAGGCTGTATCCGAATCAACAGGAATTTATTCACTGGTAGTCGCTTTACTTCTCTTATTTGTAGTATAATTAATCCTGGTGAACAATTATTATTGGATTCTACAATTATAATCTTAATTTAACCGAATTGAAGATGGAAAACCTCCGATGGAAATTGTCAGTAACGTAGCGCTGATAAGTATCAATGAGACTTTATTTGTACAGCTGATTTCTTTTCTAATATTTCTGTTTGTTATCAACCGTGTTATGTTTCGTCCACTACGGCGGGTTATGAATGAAAGAGACACGTACCTTGCCAGCATAGAAAATGAACTATCAGATGCCGCGATAGAATTGGACAAAATTAACAATCGTATCCTCGCACAGGAAACAGAAGTAATGGAAGCCGCGCACAAAATAAAAGCTGAAATTGAAGCTAACGGTACCACGAAGGCTGTTGAAATATTCAATTCGACCCGAAATGAAATTGATACGTTAAGGAAAAATACGGAAAAGGAAGTCGCTGATATGCTGACCAAAGCCAGAGAGCATATCCTGACAGAATCTGAGAACTTGTCGGTAAGCATTATGGAAAAAGTTCTGAATCGGAGGCTTATCTCGTGAAAAAATTTATAAAAACTGCCTCTTTATTGATTTTAGCTGCCGCGGCTGTCTTTGCAGTTTATTTTTTCTGGGGCACGAAACATTATGATCTGGTCATGCGCGTCATAAATTTTACTGTCCTTGCTTTTATAATCATTAAGTATGCGCGCGCTCCGATTGTTAATTTTCTAAAAGGAAAAGGAGAAGAAATTTCAATTGAAATAAACGAAATGGAAGCAAAGAAGAAAGAGGCTGAAACAAATATCAGTGAAACTTACAAAACGCTTAAAGACAGCAGTATTCGTTTTGAAAAACTGAAAGAAAAAATAATCCGGCAGGGAGAAAATAAAAAACAGTCCATTATTGAAAACGCGAAAAATGAAAGCCGGATCATGCTCAAAGGGGCAAAAAGAAAAATCGGCAACCAGATCCGACAGGCCAAAAATAAATTTAAATCGGAACTGATTGATGAGGCGATAGATCTGGCAACGAAAAAGCTGCCCCACGAAATTAATGATAAAGATAACCAGAAACTGCTCGACCGGTTTCTAAAAAGAACAAGCCAGGAATAGCCGTATTTTTTAATGCTTCGTCACCGGTCTTCGTGTAGTAACCTTCTGAACAGCAACCGGGACTTTCCCGGGAACCTGTTTCAAAATATTTACCATCCTGAACCCATATCCGGACGGAACTTGAATCAAATGCTCGCCCACAGGAATCTGATCACTTAAAAACTGCGGATTCAAATCAATGAAGTTCTTAAAGCTGATACCAAGTGATTCCGCGATATCAACAATATCAAGCGGTATTTTAATTTTAGTTTCAACCACGTCATATATCAATGGTCGGTATATACTCTCCGGTGAAAGTTCATATCCGTATGTTTCGGGTTTTTCCATTACTATTTTTATCGCCGCAATTCGGAATATGTACCGTTCGGTTTCAAGCGGCAGGCTCAGCCTGTAATAATTATCAGTATTCTGTTCTTTTATCTCCCTGGCAACCCGGGTTTCCCCACAATTATACGCTGCCATTGCAAGCGTCCAGGAATTAAACCGCCGGTTCAGGCGTTTTAATTCTTTTAGTGCCGCTACAGTTGAATGTTCAAAATTAAGGCGCTCGTCCACCAAACGATCTCTTCTAAGACCGTGGCTTTTAGCCGTAGGCGTCATAAACTGCCATGGGCCGCGTGCACCTTTATACGAAAGGCTGCGTGTAATCAGCGCGCTCTCAGCCACAGCAAGATATTTCAAATCGTCAGGCATGCCCGCCATGGCCAATTTTTTTTCAATAAACGGGAAGTACCGACCCGCGCGTTTAAGGTAGAGTATTACCTGCGCGCGATCCCATACCGTGATATTAAATTCACGGTCAAGCATTTCCATTACACTGCGCTCTTCAATCGGCACGGGTTCTCCGCAAAGTTCGAAGGAATCGGGAAGCTTAATATCATTGACTTTTTGAATCCTGTATTCAAAAGTTTCACTGCCGCTGTTTTTATAAAACGCGCTCTCGCTATATGTACTGTTTAATAAAAACGCGACCACATATCCCGCCACAAAAAAGAGCGCCGCTGTTAAAAATAGTTGGGAACCTTTAACCATCACATTTATTCTCAGCTAAGGATAATCCTTGCATCAGCCACAACACATTGTTGAGCACTGCACATCACAGGGTTCAAATCAATCGACTCAATATTTTCTCGAAGATCAACCAGCAACCCGGAAAAATTAATCATCATACTTATTAAATCTTCCATGTTTATCGGCTCAGAGCCCCGGTACCCTTCGAGAAGCTCATGTGCTTTCAGGGATCTGACCATCGACCGCACATCATTTTCTTTTAATGGAGCCATTTTTAAAGATGTGTCCTTGTATATCTCCACGCTGGTACCGCCAAGCCCCAGAATAACAACAGGTCCAAACTGGTAATCTATCTTTCCTCCGACAATCAATTCCAGTCCGTCTACCATTTCTTCAATAAGCATACACTCAAAACCATCGAGAGTGACAAAATGCTTATAGGCATTCTTCAGTTCCTCATCACTGTCAATTCCGATGATTACTCCGTTTGCGTCTGATTTATGAAGTACCTGCGGTGATACGACTTTTGCCGCAACCGGATATCCGATATCCCCTGCTGCTTTTATGGCTTTGTTCAGTGTTTCGGCTGTTCTGAATTCGGGAACTTTAATTCCAGACAGGGCGAATATTTTTTTAGCATCCGGTTCCAGCACCCACCCGGCCGCCCGGGAAGATTCCAGGATATTTTTGACTCTTTTTTTCAGCATGGTTGACACCTCCTCATGGCCTCAGCCATCAGTACCGCACCCTCTATTGATGCGGAGACAGGAACATGGTTGAGTTGAAATCCTTCAATCAGCATACGATATTTCTCCACGTGAGGCACATATGCCACCAGAGGCTTACCTTCGCGCTGGCACACATAACTCAAACGCGCGCCAAGATCCGCTGTAATTCCGGGAGAATATGGCAAAAGCAAAAGCAGAAGGCAATCAACTTCCATGACCTGACTCAAAATCTTGGCAACCGCGACAAAATCATCGTCAGTAGCACTTCCTGTGAGGTCAATCGGATTCCTGAGTGATGCGATGTTTTTAATACTGGATGACAGTTTTTCTTTGATTTTGTCACGGGTATCACTGAAAAGAACCGGTACAGTCAATCCCTGCGCCACGCAGGCATCCACTGACAGGGCACCGTGGCCACCGCTAACTGTAATAATCCCGATCTTGCCTTCAATTGTTTTGCGATAACAGCTGAGCGACTCACAAAATGAAACCAGTTCAAATTCATTCCTGGCTTCAACAATTCCGTACTGGGCCAGGACTTCGGAAAAAACTTTATAGTCACCGGCCAGTGATGCGGTATGACTTGAAACCGCGCGGCCGCCCTCTTCACTTTTCCCTGCTTTGAGTACAATAACAGGCTTAGATGAACGGGCCGCCGCCTGAACGAAATCATGGCCTTCATTTTTCTCAAAACCTTCCACGTAAAACGCGATAACATCTGTCCTGGGATCCTTTCTAAGATAATTTAAAAGGTCCAGTTCTCTGATCATGGCCTTGTTTCCGATACTCAATGCCAGAGATATACCGATTCCCTGTTCAGCAAACTTGACCATCAGATCCACAAGAACGCCGCCACTCTGGCTGACGATTGCAATCTTTCCGGTCTGTGGACGTACCAAACGCTCACCCGGAAGAAAAAAAGTATCAAACAATGCCGGAGAATAAATCCCCAGACAGTTCGGCCCGATAAAAGGGAAGCTGGCTTCCCTGGCGGCAGCCACCATTTTATCCTGTAATTCATGATTCCCGGTTTCCGCAAATCCGCCGGATATGACAACGCCCCCACCCACATTGTTTTTGATACAGTCCGACAAAATATCCAGAGCATATTTCGATCGGGCCGCGATAACCGCAAGATCGATTTTTACCGGTATTTCTGCAATGTTTGGATACACCGTATCTCTCTGTATTTTACCGCCCTTTGGATTTACAGGATACACTTTAACGGGGTACCTTAGATGCAGTTTATTATAAATCACATTTGCTGGATGACGGTCGTTGGTCAATGATACCCCAACGACAGCGATTGTTTTTGGCCTGAAAAGTGGTCTGAAATTCAACCGTTCCTCCTGTCCCGGATTGTCCTGCTGCCCAAACAGAGACCAAACCGGATACTTGAAATATTCTGGATTATTAACTCGATTATAGGGAGTACTATATCCTTTTTTCACATAAATTGAAACCAGATATTCCATAATATGATTATCACTTGCATCTTGACAAAACATGTAACTGACGATAAACACCGGATAGAGATTCGAAGCTATCTCAAAAAAGTCTTTTATCCCAATTTCGGTGTTGGAGCCGAGTTTCAAGTCCTCGACATACTTGAGTATGCCTGCGGCTTAAAACTCGGCTCCACCTTGAAATTGAACCAAAATCCTTTTTTTGAGATGGCTTCTAGTAATGAAAACCGAACTCATCAGACCAAAACAAATATTTATAAGGGAAAAAAATGAAACAAATTAAATTTTTTACAGCCTTATGGATCTTCACTATTTTACTATTCACTCTCTGTGCCTGCCAAACCGATATCGGTAAAACAGCCCGTTCCGCCGTTGATGATACGGCTATTGCAACGAAGGTGATCGGCAAGTTTTATAAAGATCCGGTAATCAATATGTTTGATATCATGGTAAAAAGTGAGCATGGTGTCGTTACACTTGAAGGCAAAGTCGATTCCGAAACGGCCAGGGGAAGGGCGGAAAGGGTGGCCCTTACGGTAAATGGTGTTAGAAAAGTAAATAATCTCATTACGGTTCGATAAGTTCACCATGCCTCGTGATAGTAAATATCCGGATCCAAATGGACTTGTCCTGTCGAAGTCTTGGCGGAGTCGGAAGCTTTAGTGGCGAAGGTTGACGGTTTCGTAATCCGCCGTAGGCGGACCAACTTCTGCGTTGTGCTGCATTTCGCAAACATTCAACTCCCCTGTTAAATAAAAAGACAAATTTAACAGGGCGGGTCCGATAAGTACGCTTCATGATTACGAAATTTGCACGCCTTGAATTTGAACTTTTTACGAAACCGTCTCATTCGGACTTTTTACGAGACCATCAAGG
>JAUVGT010000058.1 GCA_030593645.1 Deltaproteobacteria bacterium | reverse complement strand
AAATTAAACTCTATTGCGATGTCCAATTTGGAACCAGAATCTACTCTCCCTGTTACCTGGCATGGAAAACTACCGGGAATAGGATTAAGAGAATCCGCGCAACTGTCTCAAATACCCTATGCTTATGATAACACGTTACCTACAGACACTTTCTTCCCCAGGGGAGAATTGGATGTTGATTTGCAGCAGGTTGATTTAAGAACGAACAACAGCTGGCGGCTTAAACTCGGTGAAATTCAGACCACAGAAATGCTTGAAATACAGCTTATTAACGCAGTCGCGCCCTTTGTATTATGTAATAAACTGGCGCCTTTAATGAAAAAAGAAAATACCGGTCAGAAACATATTGTGAATGTCTCAGCCATGGAAGGCAAGTTTATGCGTTTCAAGAAGGGAGAACGTCATCCCCATACCAATATGGCGAAAGCCGCACTCAATATGTTGACCCATACTTCGGCCAGTGAGTTAGCAAACCATGGTATTTTTATGAACGCAGTGGATACCGGCTGGGTAACCGATGAAGACCCGGCACAACTATCCAATCGTAAAAAAGACCTGTATGATTTTCAGCCCCCGTTGGATATCGTTGATGGTGCATCACGGGTGTGTGATCCATTTTTAGATGGAATCAATACCGGTAAACACTGGTGCGGTAAGTTTTTGAAGGATTATTTTCCAATTGACTGGTAAACCATGAACGCTAAGAAAGTAGACGCGGTGGTTCCGGTCTTTACTTCACTTCTTCCAGTTTCTCAAGAAGCATTTTTGCGTCTTCGATATCTTTATATGCTTTGCTGTGACTGGGATTTAAAGCAGTTGCCTTTTCCCATTCCTCGATTGCTTTCTTTAACTCTTCATTTACAAAGAGTTTGACTCCCTTGCGGTAATGCTCTTCGGCCTGTTCTTCAAGAGTATCATGTATATTCGATATCCGTTCTTCCACATCTTTATACGAAGGGTCTAATTTTTCAAAAACAATCAGCGATTCCAAGTATTTACTTTGTTCACTGAGTTCACTACCCTTCTTATACAAAGCAGACTTTGACGCTTTATTTTCTTTTTTCTTTTTACTTTTGTTTCGGATGTTAGTTTTACTTTTCTTTGAATATTTCTTCTTTTTTACAATTCGTTTTTTCTTTTTTCTTTCATTTGGTATTTTCAACAATTCTTCACTGAGTACCGGAAAATTAATTCTCTTTCCCGTAGCTGGTTTCTCATTGATGTCCAGGTCCATAAAATATGCGATTAAATAATCTTTGTTTGGGTCTTTATATACTTTTTTCGCAATCTTCTCCAGCGTGTCGCCTTTCTGAACGATGTAGCCTGAAAATTCACATTGGGCGTTCATATTTTTCAGGTTCTCAAATACTGTTTTATTGCCTGGATCGTAACGCAGCGCGGTCAAAAATTCCTTTAGAGCCTTGTTTCTTAAATTATCGCTACATGCTTTTTGCCCACGCAAAAAATGCCTCTCTGATTCGCTTTCGAGAAAAGCTTCCAGGCTTTTGATCTTTCCCGGGATACTGTTGTCCTCCGGATCAAGCTTGCCCACAATTTTATAGTAATAAAGTGATTTTTGAAATTCATGATCGATGGCAAATTTCATCGCCTTTTCTTTATACAGTTCATTTAAAGGCGGTCCTTTTAAATCGTTCACCTGCTTCTGAACAGGATTCGGTTTGCTCTGCTTCTCAAGACATCCGCATGGAAACAATATTATACTTATTAGAATAATAATGATTAAAAAACGTTTCATTTAAGCGCTCTTTCAGTAAAAACAGACAGATTTTCTTTGAATTGTGACAAGCTGAAATCGCCGTCTATCATAGAACGGTTTATGGTATAGTTATTAATGAAAAACGGGTTGCTGCCTCGAGTCAGAGTAAATCCGCCCCGGTACCCATATTTCATTAAGAGTTCCGCAACAAGTGCATTTGTTTCTCCGGATGGATACGCGATATATTTACACTTTCTTCTGAGCTTAATCTTGAATACTTTCTGGGGAATGAGTATTTCATCTTCCAATTTTTTTAAATACTCTTTAAAGGTATCTCCTTTGCTGAGCTGAACCAGATTTTGGTTCGACTTGCTCATGCTTTGTATATCGTATCCATCTTTTACCATTATGCTGACTTGTTTCCATGAAAGGTTTTTATCACTGTCGATAGAATCTGTATTTATAAAAAATGTTGCCGGATACCCATACCTCTTTAATATCGGGTACGCGATTGTATAGTGTGACTTCCATCCGCCATCCATGGTTATTACAACTGATTTCTCAGGAAGCTGTGCTTTATAATTTAAAAAATCAAACAGATCATCAGCAGATATCACGGTAAAATTGCTTTTTTTAAGATATTCCATCTGTTCTTCAAAGGCTGTTTCGGTGATGACGAGCTTCGCCGCATTGCTTCTTGAGAACTTGTTGTAAACCAGCACGGGAACAGTTTGGTAGCCGTTTTTTGTTAACCCGCCCCATTCAAACGGCTTCAGCGGAATGATAATTTCCTGACCGGTTTTCACACTGTCGATGTCATTAAATCTCGCGATGATCCATTTCATAGCCGGATTTTGAAGATATTTTTCGGCCAGCGATGTAAGAGTATCTTCAGGCCCTGTTTTAACAATAATAAAATTATCATCATAAAAATAAGCGCCGGAATCTGTTGTGTTTTGCGCCGGCAGTGTTTCAAATATGATAAAAATAAAAATAAAGGTGATAAAAAATACCTGTATAATTTTTATTCTATTTACCTTTTTTAGCATCACTCACCTTTTTAATATCCAGCACTTTATAAACATCCAGCGGTTTCGATTTTCCTTTTATCTTCCGCGGTGTCAATTGTTTTACTGAAATAATATCAGATATTTTTTCATAAATTAATTTTGTAATAATGACATCTCCGGATCCGGCAAGTTCATTCAGCCGCGAAGCCACATTGACGCAGTCGCCGATTACGGTGTATTCCATCTTCACTTCTGATCCGATATTACCGGCAATCACAACACCGGAAGCAATACCGATACCGACTGAAGTAATCAGGTTGTGACCGATTCCTTTGTAGTTCTGCAATTCACTGTTTAATTCCACGGCCGCTCTGACAGCCCTTTCGATATGATTTTTATGGTAAACCGGTACACCAAAAACTCCAAGTACAGCATCACCGATAAACTTATCTATATATCCACCGTTATTGAGAATGGCCTGGGTGGCCATATCAAAGTACTTGTTCAAACCCTCCACGACTTTTTCCGGAGTCCTGCTGTCCGTATATGAAGTGAACCCCCTGATATCCGCAAAAAGTATGGTTGCTTCATTTTTATGCCCCTTAAGCCAGGTATTTTCCGGGTTTGCAAGGATCAGCTCAAGGACTTCGGAACCAACATATTTACCAAAAGATTCCTGCATCAAGGATTTTTTCCATAGATCCTCACTCATCTGGTTGAACGCTTTTGCAAGATTGCCGAGTTCATCATTCCTTTTGGTTTCCAGTTTAAACTGGTAATTACCATGTCCGACCTCCTGGGTTGCTTTTACGAGTTGAGAAATCGGTCTGGAAAACCGAAAACCAAGTAAAACGGCAATAACGATTCCAAAAAACAGGATGATAAGGGTAACTGTAATGATTGAAGCCCGTTCCTTTTTGATCAAAAGATTGATAAAATCGATGGATATGCCGACGTTTACTTCCCCCAGTTTTTTCCCTTTAAATATCACAGGTTTGGATAGATTCAGAATCTGTTCCTTATCCTGGTTTAAATAACTAAAATAAGAGATATCTCCCTTTTTTGTAACCTCTCCCGGGTTGGAATATTGATTCACTTCTGTTTGGATCATATTGAGATCAGTATGGGCCATGATCTTCCTGTCCTGATTCACGATAAACGCATAAAGGAGGGCTTCCTCAGTGGGTGTGTCCTTTATTAATGTATTCAGCCTCAACATATCGCCTTGAAGCAGTGGGATACGTGAATTTCCTTCAAAATAATTCAGGCTGACCATTCCGATTTTTACGGTCTGCTGGTAGAGCTGCTCCTTTTGCCGACCCAGTATAATTGAATTCAGCATCAAAATGGTAATAATGACCACAAGCGATGTGGTCGCAAATATCTGAAGCCAGATCGGAATACGCGGTGTCGGCAGCCTGTCTATAAATGACCCCCGTTTCTTTCCGACCAACTCCTTTATGTTATCAGTGAGAGACGTCACCGAAATTTTATAATAGTCGTTAATGGCCTGAATGACTTCTTCTTCCGACGCATATCCCTGGTCTGTGACAATCATCCCAAGCTGCTTTGTTTTTCCGTTCGTTAATAGCTGTACACGCTGCAGTTCAAGCGCGGCATTGAGCTGTCCTTCAGTGATAATCCCTTTTTCTTTGAGGGCTTCCCCAATAATTTTAAATTCATCTGCGGGTTTTAATAAAATCGTTTCAATTTCTGAAAGGATATTTTTGAAAAATGCGATCATTGGGGAGATTTGAAATTTCATATAAGACGCTTTCGAATTCCGGGTATCAATACAAATGGCCGGCCTTATTGATGATGATTTTTTAGAAATTTCTATTTTTTAAGGTAGTTAAGTATAAAATATTGAGCACAGTATGTCAAGAATTGCTCATCTCATTTGAAATGATTTTAAAACCTTCACATTTTTCATATCAAATTAAACGGGTCTTTCTTAGGCTTTGGCTTAGACTAAGACGTTGGCTTCGGTTTAGGCTTTTTCTTTGTATTTGTCTTTGTCTTCAATCTGTTTTAGTACCAGGCTTTCGAAACCTTTATCAATATCATCAAGAGCAAATGATAATGCTTTTTCCAGAAGAGCAGATTTATTTTCAATTGAAAAACCGTTAAGTTTTAGTTCATGAAACTTACGATTAAATCTTTCCAGTAGAATTGCAGATAAATAATATCCGGCTTTTCTTTTTTCATCACCCATGGTTTTCTTAGACGCAGATAGTTCTTTCGGTGAAGGTGAACCGGTTGCAGCATTAATGGGATCAAATGGATTATGATCGTAAAACTCGGGTGGTTTTTTCAATTTATTATCCATCATCCATGACCCTCCGTATCAAGTTTTTATAGTCATCCGCACTCACCGCACTTGATCTGTATTCAAAAATAGTCTTCCCGCGCGCTGGTGCTTCGGACAATCGGACATTATACCGTATGGGGCTGCATATTTGTTTACTAAAAAGTTTTTTCAGCTGTTTCAATATCTCATGACTATGGCGTGTCCGCTGGTCAAACATTGTCGGGAGAATATACTTCAGCTGCAGTTTCTTGTTAATCCTCTGGGCGGACATCAGGTATCCGAAAAATGTCTTCAGACCTTCAAGAGACGGCCCCTGAAGTGCAACGGGGCATAAGACTTCACTGGCCGCCATAAGAATATTGACACTTAATATATCCCACCCGGGCGCGCAGTCAAATATCAAATAATCCAGGCTGCCGTTTTTTGGAATCAGTGAATGTGACAGCACAGTCTGCCTCCCGGATCTGGGATGTTCCCCGAGCCTGTTTTTCAATTCAACCAGCTTGATACCTCCTGTAAGAAGCCACAGATTATCCCTGCAGGGGTATAACGTATCCGCTTTAGAAACAGGTTTGCCCGTTTCATCTTCACCGGTAACAAATTCAAAAAGACCGTATTGCGGTTTTACTCCAAGGAATTTGGCGGTCTGCCCCTGGGTATCACAATCCACAAGAAGCACCTTTCTGCCAAACCTCGATAGTCCGTGCGCAAGATTTACAGCGGTTGTTGTTTTGCCCACCCCGCCTTTTGCCATTGCAACTGCCAGTATTCTCATTCCAAAATCCACCCTTCTTCTATTCGTACTTTCTTATTTTCTTCTAATATACTATTCTTCTATAGAAGATACAAGAACTTTTTCAGTTTTATTCACAAACCGTCAAGAGGGGCTCTCATGGTTCAAGGATTCCAATGATAAATTGATTGTATGAGCCTTTTACCGCACTTTTCACCGCTCTATTGACAACCACCGGCAGCTTAGGTATTTTTAACGGTCTCGTAAAAAGTCCAACTTCTGCGTTATGCTGCATTTTGCAATCATTCAACGTACGATAAGTACGCTTCATTATTACAAAATTTGCATGCCTTGAATTTGAACTTTTTACGAAACCGTCTAATTTCATCGAATTCACACGGAGAACAGAAATGGCTTTTTTGAAACATCTTTTTAACCCGATCCGCATTGGAAACATGACCGCTAAAAACAGGCTTCTCATGTCCGCCATGAGTATCAATTTTGGTGTCAATGATAATGGCTATGTTAATGAACAGCTGATTTCATATTTTAAAGCCAGGGCAAAAGGCGGGGTTGGGATGATGCTTGTGGGCGGAGGCGCAATCCACCCAAGCGGGTTGGAGCTCCCAAACCTTCCCATGCTTTGGGATGACGGCTGTATTCCTGCATTAAAAAAAATGGTGAATGCGATCAAACCTTATGATACAAGGTTTGGTGTACAGCTTATGCACGGCGGCCGCCAGTCCTACCATGATCAAAAAGTTGCCCCATCCCCTATTCCGGCCCCTGCTGTGGTTAAGGGGATACCCAAAGAACTGAATATTGATGAAATACATGAACTCATCGCGGCCTTCGGCGACTCTGCCAGGCGCTGCCGTAAAGCCGGTTTTGATTTTATTGAAATCCATGCGGCTCACGGATATCTGATTAACCAATTTATGTCCCGGAATTCAAATTTTCGTGAAGATTCATTCGGCGGCAGTTTCGAAAACCGCATAAAATTTCTCCTGGAGCTATTCAGAGATATCAAACAAAAAGCCGGTCAGGATTTTCCAGTAGGGATACGCATGAATGGTGAAGACTATATCAAGAACGGCTGGAACATTGAAGATGCGGTGAGACTTGCCCCTATTCTCGAAAAAGAAGGGGCGGATTACCTCCATATTTCTGCCGGTGTCTATGGATCAAAACAGCTGACCATCCCTTCCATGTATGTTGAACATGGCTGTTTTGTGAATCTTGCAGACAGGATCAAAAAAGAAATTTCAATCCCGGTTGTCACTGTGGGAAGAATTAAAAATCCGGAAATGGCGGATTCAATTATTCGGGAACAAAGAGCTGATATTGTTTCCATGGGCCGATCCCTGCTCGCCGACCCCGAGCTCCCCAATAAGGCGGCATCAGGCGCCTTTTCTGATATTCGCCCATGCATGGGGTGCTGCCTGGGTTGCATACATGCAGTACTCGCTCTCGAACCCGGAGGTTGTGTGGTGAATCCGGATGTAGGCCGTGAGTATCTCCTTTCCGATGATGAAAAGACTGAATCTTCCAAAACCGTTTTAATTGCCGGTTCCGGACCTGCTGGACTCGCTGCAGCGAGAATCACTGCAAAACGCGGACACAAAGTGATTATCTGCGATGAAAAAGGAGAAATCGGCGGTTTGATGAAGCTTGCCTCAATACCTCCAGGACGTTCAGAAGTTATGGATATTATCCGGTTCTTTCAGATAGAACTTGAAAAATTAAACGTGGAAATCCGCCTTAATACACTCTTGGATGAAAAACTCCTTTTAGAAATCGCTCCGGATGCGGTCGTCCTTGCCACGGGAAGTCTACCGGAAATGCCAATCATAAAGGGTATCTACAAAACAGATATGGATCTTTGCACTGTCGTGGAAGTGCTTGAAAAAAAAGCTGCCGTCGGCGACAGGGTTCTTATTTTAGGAGGGAACCAGGCTGGACTTCTTCTCGCGGATCATTTGGCAGAGAAAGGAAAAGAAGTGGCTGTGCTTCACCGCGGGCAGCACTTTGCAGAAGAAATGTCGAGTAACGACAGATTCTATCTCAGGGAAAGGCTGAAACGTGACAGCGTAAAGCTGTATAAGAATATTGGCATAAAATCATTTTCATCTGAGGGTGTTTCATTCTCAGTAAAAGGAGAGCAAACAAACCTTAATGGATTTGACAGCATTGTTATTTCAGATAAAATGGAACCGGTCAGGGAAGCCGGCAACCTGCTCAAAAGTAGAAAAATCGAAACCCATATCATCGGAGACGCAAAAACCCCCCGAAATTTTATGCTGGCAATCAGTGAAGGAGAAGAGATCGGACGGGAGATATGATTCGGTATCCAAATAAAAAATCGCACATCAAAAAAATGAACAATTGTCCGCCATAGCCTCGGCGAAGGCGGACAAGCGTTCATTTTTTATTATATCATGGTATCCTCATCCCATCGAATAAATTGATTGCTCTTTGCCTCAACAGATGATCCGTTAGGACAAGATTTACCATGGCCTCACAGACGACATTAATACGGGGAATGGCTGAGACATCATGACGGCCTTTGACTGAGATGGTTTGTTTATTTCCTGAAGTATCGATTGTATTCTGTTCAACACGGATAGAAGGAATCGGTTTTACAGCCACACGGATGATGATGCGATCGCCATTTGATATTCCCGCGAGTATGCCACCGGCATTGTTTGTATCAAATCCTTCCTCTGAAATGGAATCGTTATTTTCAGAACCTTTCAGCCCTGCCGCTTTAAATCCTGAACCGATTTCCACACCCTTAACCGCTCCGATGCTCATTAAAGCAGCCGCAAGATCCGCATCCAGTTTATTGAAAACCGGTTCACCCAGGCCTTTGGGCACACCGGATGCCATGATTTCAACAATGCCCCCGATCGAATCCCCATCTTTTTTAACAGCGATGACTCTACCTTCCATTTTTTTGGCAGCATGACTATCCGGACAATAAAACATGTTCTGGCCAATGATACCAAGGTTACGTTCTTTAGCCCTAATACCACCCAGCTCGATCGTATAAGCTGTAACGACCGTATTTTGCACTTTTAGAAGTTTCCCGGCAACAGCACCGGCGGCAACCCTTCCAACGGTCTCCCTGGCAGACGCTCGACCACCGCCTCTCCAGTCTCTGATTCCATATTTGGCATGATAAGTGATATCCCCATGACCGGGTCTGAAAATATCACTGTATTTTTGATAGTCATCGGATCTGGCGTCTTTATTTTTAACCATAATCATTATCGGTGTACCGGTTGTTTTACCTTCAAATGTGCCTGACATAATTTTTGCCATGTCAGGTTCTTTTCTGCCGGTACTTGCGGCAGACTTTCCAGGTCGTCTTTTATCCAGCATAAACTGGATATCTTCTTCGGTAAGTTCCAACCCGGGGGGACAGCCGTCAATGACAGCTCCCACTCCCTTACCATGGGATTCTCCCCAGGTGGTCATTCTGAATATTTTCCCAAACGTATTTCCAGGCATTGTTTTACCTTTTAAGAATAGGGTTAAGTTTCTTAATGATGATGTCGCATATCTCACCGGTGTCACGTTTATCTGTTTCAACAAAAAAATTCATCGTTTCCTGGTATAGCGGTGTTCTCTCCTCCAGAGTTTCACGGATCTCAGTTTTTAGTTCCTTAGAAGTTAATGACGGTCTGAAATCACCGGTAGATTTATCATTTTTTATTCTTTTTTCGATAGTCTCAGGTTTCGCTTTTAGCCACACGGCAATACCGCTTTTTTTAATATGATCAACATTCAACGTGTCAAGTATGATCCCGCCTCCTGTGGATACAACCTGATCATCGCCGGAAGAAATACGTCTCATCATTTCCTTTTCCAGTTCCCGGAAGTGTTCCCACCCGTATTTCTTTACAATTTCTGAAATGGGAAGCCCCTGCTTTATTACGATGAGTATGTCCGTATCAATAAACATTAAACCCATCCGGTCCGCAAGAATCTTACCCACCGTTGTTTTTCCCGTACACCGGTAACCGATCAGATAAATGTTCATAAAATATATTCTCTATGCCTTATTATACTCTATCAGAGTGTATGGATTCATTCTTTTCATAAAGTCTATCAAATACGTCCCAAAACTCCGGAAAAGACTTTTCAACACACATTTCATCCATGATAAATATGCCAGGAACTCTAAGTCCTGCCAGCGCAAAACTCATTGCCATACGGTGATCTTTGTATGTTTCAATTTCCGCTCCACGGGGAGCGCCGCCTTCAATCGTCATTCCGGTATCACTGCATTCCGCTTTTATATCCATTTTCTTAAGCTCGTTTACCACAGATCCCAAACGATCGCTCTCTTTCACTTTTAAATGAGCCACATTCTCTATGCGGGTCATTCCATTTGCAAATGCAGCGGTTACTGCCAAGGTTGGAACGATATCCGGCATATCACTCATATCCACTTTAACAGCTCTAAGATCGTTCCCAGTAACCGTGATTCCATCATTTTCATATAAAACTTCGCATCCCATGGAATCAAGCACTTGAATAAAACCAATATCCCCCTGATTTGTGTTTTTTATTGTGTTCTTCACCTTAATTGATGTGCCTGTAATGGCCGCGGCCGCCCAGAAATAGCCTGCCTGGGAATAATCCGGCTCAACGGTGTATTCTCCCGATCGATAAATTTGCCCGCCGTTAATTCTGAAAAATCCATAACCTTCCCGTTCGACTTCAATCCCAAGGTTCTTCATGACGTTGATTGTCATATCAATATAGGGTTTTGAAACAGGTCCATGGGTGACGTCAATTTCAATTCCGTGATCAAGGTAAGGAGCGATCAAAAGTAAAGCGGAAAGATATTGACTGCTTTGACTGCAGTTCAGTAATACATGACCGCCTTGTATCGTATTGCCTTCAACGAAAACCGGCGGGCATCCATTTTTATTCTCACAAAATACATTTGCACCGAGCTGGTACAGGCCGTCAACAAGATCCTGAACCGGCCTTTCCTGCATTCGATCGGTACCTGTAAGCAGATACCGGCCTTCACCGATGCTTGCAACCGCGGTCAGCAAACGCATCGAAGTTCCTGAATTGGCAAGATATATCGGTTCTTTACTGGATTTAATTTTTCCACCCGTTCCGTTTACAATAATACAATCACTCGTGTTATCAATCGTTACACCCATCTGTCTTAAAGCGTTGAGTGTAAGGAGCGTGTCTTCACTTCTCAATCCGTTGGTTATCGATGAAACCCCGTTAGCAAGCGCACATGCAATTAAAAGCCTGTGGGTATGGCTCTTTGATCCCGGAACGTTGACTGTTGTGTCTTTTTTAATTGTACCTGTCTTAACTTCGATCATGTTTTTACTTTCTTAGAAAGCCTTATTTTGTTAAAGCACCAATAACCACATCACTCATGACTTGGACCGGCGCACTTTTCCCAGTCCATAATTCAAACTGCGTTACTCCCTGGTATATAAACATATAAACTCCACTGATTACAGTACATCCAGCGACTTCGGCTGTCTGCAGAAGGGTTGTTTTTAACGGATTATAAACCGCGTCCATAACCACCATATCTTTAACCAGATCATTCTTGTTAATGGGCATCTTTTCTGTATTGGGCGCCATTCCTATAGGAGTCGTATTAATCAGAATTTCATGGCTTTTTTTACTGAAATCGGAAAGTGGATAAAAATCCGCACCGATTTCCAGGGCCAGTTTTTCACCCCTCGTGGCTGACCGGTTAAAAATGGTAACCCTGCCCCTCCTTGAAACTGTTTCAAAACCGATGGCTCTGGCAGCACCGCCCGCTCCAATTATCGCTATATTTTTTTTCTCTATCTTTGTTTTTTCTCTCAATGCTTTCACAGCGCCTGATCCGTCAGTGTTATATCCGGTCAATACGCCATCTTTATTAACGATGGTATTAACCGCACCGATCTTTTCAGCCATCGGGTCGATATGATCGAGATGGTCCATCACAGTAATCTTATGAGGTATTGTAATGCTGGCACCTTTTAACCCCAGGTTTTTCATACTGGATACAATGATCTCGGCACTTTCAACCCTGAAGGCAAGATAAACACCATTATATTCAACCGCTGAAAAGGCTGAATTATGCATCAACGGGCTTAGGCTGTGGGCGATTGGATCACCAAATACCGCATATATAGGGGTTGAAGTATTAATCTGCATTTTTTATTAATCCGGATCACCAATAAATTTTTGATTGATACCATTTTTCATTTCTATTCTCAATATATTACAAAATATTTAAAAGTTATAGAGGAAACCATTTCTAATCACATCAATACGATGTAATCGCCCTTGGATAAGAGCCAAGGAATTTCAAATGCAGACAAATTCCTTTCATCTCTGATACGGTATCCTCAATCACCTTATCTTCAATATGACCCTCAAGATCCGCGAAAAAGAGGTATTGCCAGTTTTCATTTCTTGTGGGCCTGGATTCAAGCTTCACCATATTGATGCCGGCTTGAGCAATCGGATTCAATACCCTGTGCAATCCTCCCGGAATATGCGGTGTCACAAACATGATCGAAGTTTTATCGTTCCCTGTCCTGGGTACTGCGTCACGCCCGATAACCAGAAAACGGGTGATGTTATGCGGTGTATCCTCTATATTTGATTCCAGAATATCCATTTGATAAAGTTGTCCAACATCTTTCCCGGCCACGGCAGCTGAACCGGGCTCTTTAAGAGCTTTTTGAACGGCTTTCGAAGTGCTTAAGCATTTTTCCAACCTGATATCCACAAGATTTCTTTTCAGCCACTTCCTGCATTGGCTGATAGCCCGTTTATCAGAAAAAATAACATGAAGCTCTTTTATACTGCCGGTTCCGCGGGACAATAAGTCATATGAGCCCTGACGATAAAGTTCTGCGCATATTTTTAGATTCGATTTTAAAAAAAGATCCAGTGTATTATTCAATGTACCTTCAGTTGAATTCTCAATGGGCACCACTCCATATCGGCAGGCGCCCCTTGCAACTTCATGAAAAACATCCCTGATACCATCCTGTTGTAAAAATGATACGGAATGTCCAAAATGATTCATCGCTGCGGTATGTGTAAATTCCGCTTCCGGTCCAAGATAAGATATGATCCATGGAGTCTGTATACCCCGGGAAACAGCAATGATCTCGGCAAAAATATGATGAAGCCTGTCCGGGCTTATGGGTCCTTTGTTCAGAGATAAGAGTCTTTGGAAAATCATTTTTTCGCGGGATGTATCAAGGACCAGGGTTCCCCCTTTTTTCTTGATTTTTCCTATTTCATCCGCGACAGACAACCTTTCGTTGATCAATTCCAGAATCTTTTCATCAATATCATCAATATTTTTCCGGAATGCATCAATATTTCTATTTATACTTTTGTTCATCACGATATATTTTCCCGTTTTTGCTCAAAAAAAAAGCCGCGGGCTTTTTACTGCCCGCGGCTTTGAGCGCTGTTATCATATGTTTAAATGTTAGCGCACCCCAGGCAGATGAGTACTAAAAAAGAAAAACCAAAAATAACCGCTGAGCCTGCCTGAATAGTGATACGCCATTTGTATTCCTTATTCTTTATTAAGCTTTTCAAATATTATACTGATCATTTAATGTCAAGTGTTTTTGGTGTCAGCGAACCGGGCAATTTCTGGTAATTACCGTCCGGGTGGAAAATGCCGAATTTTTCGCATCGGCTTCATTCTGTATTTCTTTTTTACGGGTTCTTTTTTATTCACGCGGCCGTAGTATTTTATGATCAGATTTGAAAAATCTTCCACCATTGTTTGATTTTTTCTTTTTTCAAATAGAAAGAGAAGCACGCTCTTTGTGATGATAAAAAGAAAAATGAAAAATGTGATGGGAAATATAATACTGTCAAATAAATACCCGGCGATCAATTGGATGGTCCATATCGCGATGTTTTTTGTTTTTTCTTTAAAATAGTTTGCCAGTTCTTTAATATTTTTTCCAACTCTATCCAATTTTGCCTTGATATTCAGTTTTGATAGCCACGTCCCATCCTCATCCGCTGTTTGTTCTTCAGCAAATATCCGTTCACTGATCTCATCAATGGAAAATTCATCTTTGATGCTTTCAAAACTGCTTTGCGATTCCTGGATCAACGGCCGTGTGATTTTTTCTGATAAAAACGCAGAACATGTTATTGAAAAAGGGAGTACAATATAAAGAACAATCGTAAAAATAATTAGAAAAAAATAAATTTCTTTTAATAAACTGGAAAATTTTAGAAATTTCGGTAAAAACCATTTTATCATGAGTGATATCAGGAGAAAAAACAGCAAGGTTGATAAAAACCAGTGATCTACCATATCAGCGGCCTGCAGCAGCAGCCGTGTCAAAAGGACTATGGTTCCGCCCGCAAGGGCGGTTTTCCAGGCTATATCCACATAATCGTATACAGATTGAACCAGATCACCCAGCTCCAGGTTAAATCCCACACCGACTTCTGAGCCTTCAATGACCGCAAGGCCGCTTTTAATACCCGACAGGATCAGAAATCCATTCACAGCCTTATCAAAAGACTGCTCCAGATATTCATCATTTGATGCGGCAACATCCCCCATCCCAATAATATCAATCGCTTTATCAATATACCCGACAGCGGAAAAGTATATGCTAAAAACCAGTAGAATGATAACAACCCATCTGAATAGATTTTTTAGTATCATTGTAAATTCCTTTACTTTGATTATTTCCTTCAATCCCCTGGAACTGCCGCCTTATATATTGCCGCCTTTCCCGTAATTTTATATTTTTTTACCATGTATGGGATAATGACAGAACTGCCTCGATTCATTTGAATTGAATCGTTATGATCAAGATCGGTAATAACGGCCTGTCCTTGAATACATAACAAAATCTCCACACCACTTTTTAAGGCGCTTAAATATTCATCTGTGTTGGTTATGGTTATGCGGGACAAAACAAATTCTTCAGCCTGCGTTCGATATACACCCTCACCATGGATACCGGGTTCAGGAGTCAGTATTTCAATGTTTTTTTCTTTAAATTTCAAAATGTTAAGCAGTTCTTTTACATCGATATGTTTTGAAGTCAGGCCCCCTCTTAACACATTATCAGAGTTTGCCATGATTTCTATACCCAGCCCATCCAGGTAGGAATGAAGTTCTCCTGCCTCAAGAAACATGGCCTGCCCGGGTTTAAGACATACAAGGTTGAGTAAAATGGGTGACAGAACTCCGATATCTCCCGGGTATTCACTGGAAAGTTTCTGCATCCAGTAAAATACGGGATCATCGTCATCGATTTCACGGATATTTTTTACCGCCGTATCAACAATCTGTTTTTTTCTATCAGAATCCATTAACATGAGATCTCGAAAAAAACCGTTTACCCTCCCTGCATCATCTTCATCCCTTTGGTTCATCAGCATCTCATTGAGCTCAGGGAGTTCGATTTTCCTGATGAATTCACTGATCTTTGATATGTTACGGAAACCATTCAATGCCCAGAATTCCGTTATGGCGCATATGCATTCCGGTTTATGATTTTCATCTTTGTAGTTACGGTTATCAGCATTAAACGGTATTCCCTTATCATTTTCCTTTTTAAAACCTCTGCGGGCCTGTTTGCGGTCAGGGTGCGCCTGTAAAGAGAGCGGTTTGGCGGCGGCCAGGACCTTAAAGAGAAATGGAAATCTGTTATTGAATTTTTCTGCAATTTTTTTCCCAAGAACCGTTTCCGGGCTTTCACGGATAATCCGGTCCAAAGGCTCTTGGATATTTTGATATGATACAAGTGAGGGCGCTTTTGGATGCGCTCCCATCCACAATTCAGCCTGTGGATGTAAACCGGATTTCTTACCCAAAAGCCGGGGAATGGCTGTACGGGAACCCCATGCGTATTCCTGGATTCTGTTTTCAAGCCGACCGATTCGATCCATGGATGTCCTTAAATCATGTGGTTTTAAGATTGATGGTCTCGTAAAAAGTCCGAATTAGACGGTTTCGTAAAGAGTTCAAATTCAAGGCGTGCAAATTTTGTAATGATGAAGCGTACTTATCGGACCCGCCCTGTTAAATCTGTCTTTTTATTTAACAGGGGAGTTGAATCATTGCAAAATGCAGCACAACGCAGAA
>JAUVGT010000145.1 GCA_030593645.1 Deltaproteobacteria bacterium | reverse complement strand
AAAAACATATTTTTACTGTACCACGGTTCAATATTTAGATGTAAATTTTCAAAGTCGAAAATATAATCATCAATAAGTAATCTGAATTCCGGAATAACAGAATAATTCACATATTGAGATTTGCCCGTTGCATCAGTTAATTTATTTTTCTGTTTTTTATATTTATTGATATCAAGGTTATTTTTTTCTATCGCTTTTCGATAAATCTCAGTTAATCCGGCACCTGTGTCGAGGAAAAAGTAGAGTCCTCTTCCTTCCTCATTATAATTTTTGACAAATGGTTGACGAAGCCAGAATAGATTTCGATTTCTTACAGGTTTCTTTATTGGTTTTTCAATATGAATCAACCTATTTCTATAATCAATTTCCAAATACAGGTTTTGAATAATAGGCCAGCCAATGACTCCATCCCAATCAGGGTTATTATATTTCTTATCACTTACATTGACATATTGATTTCTTATAATTACATCTCCAATTTTAAGCTCTTTTATAATCGCAGGACTGCTTTCCATTTTCTTCCCGAGATAAGTACCCCCCACTACTTTATCTTCAGTCAAAATTTCCAAATTAAATTCTTTTGCGGTATCTGCTTGTACTGTAACAATACTATAACCTGTATCCAGTAGAAACGTTTTCAAATGCCCATTGATTTCAACTTTAACTAAAGGCCGGCTGTAGTCATCCAATTCAATTTTATATGATTGCATTTTTTCGGAGAAAATATAACTTACTTTTGGTCTTTTTCCCAGCTCTTGCAATATTGCTTTGCTTAGTATCGGATCCTTGGCGTCTAGTAATTCTATTTCTTTCCATTTTGATTGAAAGCTCAATAATATTTGAAGAATGCTTTCAACTTGTGATTTAAGATTCGATTCATCCAGGGTAACATAAAGTTGATGCAATTCATTACCGGCCGCTTCATAATTTCCATCCATACATAGTAAAATCGCCTTAATAAACTGTTTCCGATTTTCACTGACAGTATAATTCCGTTCGATGTATTCAAAATCCAGGTTTTCAAAAGCTTCCAGAATATCATGATATTCCATTTTACTTGTCGGTACGGGTCTTGGGTTGTCTAATTTTTTGATATGAACGACCCGGCACAGAAGTGGAGTACACGTGGTCAGAGATAAAAGTATAACTATGATAAAGCAGCTTAATAGCGAATATCTAAATAACTTCATAATCTTCATTCCACATCCATCCATCTTGATATCCCTTTTCTAAATTTTCATACTAACTTTTTCAGTTTCAAAATCGTCAATCAGGTTCCCGTTCAAGACGGTGCAAGGTTTCAACCACAGAAATATATAAAACATTTCGAGTCCGCCGGAGGCGGATTCACTCCAATGTCGGAATTAAACCTGAGTGAAGGTTTTGAAACCACTTCTAATAATTATTAGATGGAAAACAGCATTATAAATTATCTGAGGGATCGGACTAATTTTTTACAATATAACCGTTCCATGAATAATCCGCGCGACCGTTAATTCATCAAAAAACATAGCGGTCTCAGAATGATCCGTTGATTTGATCTGAGTTAACCGGGATTTTTTACCCAGACAAATACTTTTTATCACCACATTGCCTGTGTTATCTGCATAAGTTGATACTGTATAATATTAATATTTAAACCCGTCAATATTTATCTGTATATAGTGATAGAAGCGGCTTTAAAAAATCGTAAACATTTGAGATAATGATAAATATGAGTTAACAGCAGACCCGGTCAAGCTACGTTACAAGATGACTTTATACCCGATTTTTGGATCAATCCGTATTATTATAAAACCACAGTATCCCTTCCAAAACGGCGCCGGATATTGTTCGGGATTTATCTGATACCGTATGGCAATAATGTTCCTCTCCCCTGGGATCAATATCCCCAAGTTTCTGGCCGGAAAAAACCATGGTACCGGATCTGATTAACCCACGAATGATTCCCGATATTTCAGCATGGTGTTCTTTGTCTCCAACGGACCCGATAAGATCACCGGGTTTAACACCATCTCCAATCTCATGCCGGCTGACAAATATCCCTTTTCCAGGCGCCCTGATCACACGGTCCGTTGTATGACCGCTGATTTCACCGGGCACACCGGTATTGGGTTCTGCGTTCCCTTTCCTGATGATTCTCCCCAGATGATGTCCCCGGTTAGTTTCGATTACCATATGAACATCCCCGGCGGCTGTAAATCCGGGTCCCAGACCGATAACCAGCGGAGCATCTTTGATGGAAGTTCCAGTATTTTTTTTTGCGAGTATCGCGTCTATAACTATATCCGGCTTCATTAAATCGATGGTTTTCCACTCCGGATCGACTGTTACAGCAATTTTACCGCCTTTCCAGATCTTTTGAATTTCCCTGTTTCTATCAGCCAAAACAGCCGTAACACCTTCAACGGTTTTACTGCCTTCATACATAGCCTCGCTAAAGGAGACGCCGCGCCTTACAGCAAGTGGTTCCTGAATATCAAGCATATATATACTTTGCAGGTTGGCTGAATAAAGCCGAACAGCAATCCCGCTGCCCATCTCCCCGGCTCCTTTAATCGCGATCACAAGTTTATTAATTGGTTTCATTATTAATGTGTACTCCCGGTTTCTCAATTATCTTCCAAATGAACATACTGGAAATCGGCATTCAGCGCAATTCATACATAATCCGCCATGGCCCATACCAGCGATTTCGTCAGCGGTAATCTTATCTCCAGCTAAAATTCTTGGAAATATAATATCAAAAATGGTTATTGGATGATAGTATACACAGGCCGATAGCCCCAGAATCGGTGTCTCACCAAGAACTGCGTATAGAAACATAGCACCCGGAAGAACAGGAGCCCCATATTTTATCAGCTTGGCTCCTGCCTGCATAATTCCACTTTTTGTCACATCATCCGGGTCTACCGAAAGACCCCCGGTGGTAATAATCAAATCACATCCCAATCCAATCAATTCGTTTACTGCCCAGGCGATTTGCCCTGTATCATCAGGTACAAGTATCTTTTTCTTAAGCTCACAGCCGCTTTTCCTGATTTTATTACCCATGTATCTGTCAAACTCATCTGTGATAATTTCTTTATAAATTTCTGTTCCGGTTACAATTGCTCCAACTGAAAGTTTTCTGAATGGAAGAATATTAATGATCGGATCATTCTCCATTGCGTATTTCTCAAGTATCCCGATCTGTTGATCCGGTATGCTTAAGGGGATAATCCGTGTGGCGGCAACCACCTGGTTCTTTTTACATGGATTATTATTCCTCAAAGTTGAAACAATGATCTCCCCGATGTTATTGATCTTAAGCAGCCCTGCCGTGTTTATTTTTAATAAACCATCCTGTTTGCTTGTGATACTTGACTTACCTTCACTCGGTTTTGTCCATTCAACCGCATCACTGCATATGGCCTTTGCGATTCTTATAGCCGCATCATCTTCATGGATATGGTTTGGGGGGAGATCGAAAACATAAAGGTGTTGTTTACCCAGTTCGAGAAAAGACTGAATATCTTCTTCCCTGATTACATGTCCTTTTTTAAAACCGACTCCTTTAAATTTTCCCGGAACAATACGTGTAATATCATGCGCCAGTACCATTCCGACCGCATCTTCAATTTTTATTCGTCTCATGGTTTTCTACTCATTCAAATTCTCATGTACAATTCATTTTTTTTAGTATCAATATCTCAATCGTTTTTATTAACAACGTAAATGTGATGGTCTCGCAAAAAATCCGAATGTGACGGTTTCGTAAAGAGTTCAAATTCAAGGCGTGCATTTTTGTAATGATGAAGCGTACTTATCGGACCCGCCCTGTTAAATCTGTCTTTTTATTTAACCGGGCGTTGAATCATTGCAAAATGCAGCACAACGCAGAAGTTGGTCCGCCTACGGCGGATTACGAAACCGTCAAATGTATCCCTTCTATTTCTTCCAGACTTCCTCTTTGTGGAAATTCTTTTTAGGCATCTCACCCGTTTCATTATAATAGTTGATCCATGCCCTGATCCTTTCCCTGCCGTAAGCTTTTTCCCAGGCAGGCACTATCAAGTCAACCGGGATGTCCGAAAATGTACTGTGGTCTTTTAAATATTCCATAAATTTTTTATTGTCCGTGTTATATTCATGAAATATAGAATCTTCAAGCCCATTGAACTCCAGGGGTTTGACGTGGTGCAGTTTACAGAGTTCTTCGTTAAAAGCCGGTGTTGCCTTGACCCACTTCCTATTAAGATAAAATTCAACAAATCCGTGATATACAAAAATATCGGATCCGATATATTCTATCAGCTGTTTGGTCGCCAGATGATTTTTCACATCAGCAAATCCGATCCTCGAGGGTATGTTGCAGGCCCTCCCAAGGGTACAAAGAAGCGATGCCTTGGCAACGCAATACCCCTTTCCCTTTTTTAGAATAGTGCTGGCGATGTAATGTTCAGGCAGAAAAAACGGTGAATAAGGATCATACCGTATACCATCCCTGACCGCATAATAGAGTTTAACCGCTTTTTCAATGGGATCATTTGCCAGATCGCCAACGATTTTCAATGCATAAGCACATATAGCAGGATGATCACTGTCTAATATTTTTGTGGGAGACAGAAATTCTTGAAACTTATTTTGTATCATTTTTCTTGCACCTCTTTATATAGAATATGTATATACTTGGATTATATTAAAAAGTATAGGATCTTTTCCGTATTGATAATTATGATACTAAGGTACGATCTATGATAGAAAAAAACCAAACTGCAGGAATCATTCTTGCGGCAGGCATGTCCAAACGATTTAAAATGCCAAAACAACTTTTAAAACTAAACGATAAACTTTTGATTGAATGGGTCCTTGATGCATCAATCAATTCGGATCTGGCCGCGATATACTTAGTACTGGGGCATGAATCGGAGAAAATCCTTAATTCACTTGATAATAAATATTTCAATAATCGAATCACAATAGTTATCAATAAAAATTATAAAAACGGTATGAGCACTTCGCTTCTGGCCGGATTATCCAAAGCCATGAACTTATTCCCATCGGTCATGTTTCTTCTGGGAGACCAGCCAATGATGGATTCTCAAACCATTGACTGGCTGCTTGAAAAATTTCACACTTCCGAAAAAGCTATCTGCGTTCCCGTCTACAAGCACCAAAGGGGCAATCCCGTTATCTTCAGTAAAAGTTTCTATCCACTTCTTTTTGACATCAAAGGGGATATGGGCGCGAGACAAATCATCTTAAACCATCCGGAGCATGTGCTTACCGTGGAAATCAACAATTCCACCTGTTTTATTGATATTGATGTACAGGCGGATCTAAAAAAATTATCAACCCCTTAAGAGTTTCTTCAGTGCCGGATTTACGGGTCGCTATTTTTCATCGACTAACTCTCTACAATTGAACATGACTTGAAATTTTGAAAAACTACTTCTAATTAATATGCCAGCCGTGGAATGATCAGCACGATCTGAGGAAAAATAATCAGGATGATGATGCTGACAATACAGGCAATTAGAAAAAAACTGACACTTTTAAAAATCGTTGCCAGCGGTACATCTGGCGCCAGTGCCTTTACCACGTAGATATTTACACCAACCGGAGGTGTAATTGCACCCATGGTAGTGACCAGGGTGATGATGATTGAAAACCATATAGGATCAAAGCCGAGTGCTTTTCCGAGAGGGAAAAAGATCGGAATGGTCAATACCAGAAATCCCAGGGAATCCATGAAACATCCGCCGATCAAATAAATCATCAGTATAAACGCTAAAATAACATAGGGAGATACCGGTAAGCCGGCGGCAAAATCGGCAATCATAAATGGTAGCCGGGTAACCGCAAGAAAACGCCCGAAAATAATCGCTCCGGTGACTAAGACAAATACAAAGCAGGAAATTTTAAGCGTTTCCCGCATGGAATTAATAATTCCTTTCCAGACAAGCCTTTTGGCTGCAGCGGCTACCACTAAGGTTAGTAATACACCCACGGCACCCGCTTCGGTCGGTGTGAAAACACCGATATAAAGGCCCCCGATAACCAGAACAAAAATAGTTAGCGCTTCGATAACGCCGATCAGGGATTTGAGTTTTTCACGGAAAGTCGTTTTTGGCCCCGCCGGACCGAAATCGGGAAATAAACGGCATAATACAAATATAGTCAAGATAAACAGTACACCCAGAATAATTGCCGGTAATATTCCGGCCAGAAACAGCTTGATAATGGATTGCTGTGTTTGAAGGCCGATAATAATAAGCACAACGCTGGGCGGCATCACTGTACCCAGTGTCCCGCCCGTTACCACGGTTCCGGTGCTGAGACTGTCATCATATTTATATTTTTTCATTTGCGGCATGGCTACCGCGCCCATGGTGGCAGCTGTCGCTGTATTGGATCCGCATATGGCGGCAAAAAGCTCATCCGCGCAAATCGTTGCGATAGCCAGTCCCCCGCGCCAGTGGCCGATCCATTTGTATGCGGCGTCATACAGCCTTTCGGCAATTCCGGCATTGAACGCCAGATACCCCATAAAAACGAATAGCGGGATAACGGTCAGGCCGTATTTGGAAAAGGTGGTCCAGATATCAGTGCCAACCATATTTAATGCGGCAGATGGTGAAACCACGTAAGCAAAACCGATAAAGCCAATGATCGCCATGGCGAATCCCACCGGCATACCGAGGAAAAAAAGAACGAGAATCAGAACGATGATTCCAAGGATTCCGATGATTGCTGCATCCATCTATACTGTCTCCTTTTTAGCGGTAATGGACATCAAGAAATCAACCGCTATGGTAAAGGCGATGATGAAACACCCCAATGCCGTTCCATATGTGAAAGGGTAGTAAACAATTCTCAGGGTTTCCGATGTTTCTCCGGTATTCATAAGATTCGTACCGATTCTGATGATCTGCCAGCCCGCGATTGAAAAGAAGATCATGCAGACAATATTGTTTACGGCTCCTAATATCTTTTGGATTGTTTTCGAAAACCTCTGTACCACGATATCAACGGCGATATGACTTTTATGGCTCTGTGTGTATCCAAGGGAAAGGGCTATGACAACGGCACACATATATCCCATCAATTCATAAGTTCCCCGAATCGGCATCCCCATTTCTCGAAATAAAATATTCGCACAGGTCAAAAAGATCATGCCGCATAGCAGAATACCGGCAATCGCAAGAAGTATCTTGTTGAGCACCAGACATGTTTTTTCAAGGGTGTGCATGCGTTCTCTCTCATTAGGTCGATTGAATCGATATCAAATAAAATCCTCACCTGTTTAACAATCATATCATCCGACAAATGACAGGTGAGGATATTTATTTGGATTAAACATATGTTACTAATTGTATTTCTTGGCAAGGGCCGCCACGTCCGCCGCTATTTCTTCGGCCGGAATCCCTTTTTCTTTTTTGGAATTTATCCAGTTGGCTGTGACCGGTTCGATTAATTTATTCCACTTTGCCATTTCACCGGCCGGCAGTTTGTAAAATGTGACGCTATGGTCTTTTTTTGACCAGGCCACGGATTCTTTTATATGATTGTCCAGGTAATTTCCGGTCCACTCGGATTGTTCACGGACCATACCGTCCATGACCTTCTGAACGTCTTTGGGCAGAGCATTCCACTTGTCCATGTTCATGACTACGGAAAATGCATAGACAGGACCGTTTAAAACGACGGCATATTTACAAATTTCTGCATATTTAAAATCTTTCAGAACATCAAAAGATGTAAACTGTCCCTGGATGGTTCCTTTCTGCATGGCTTCGGGAACATCGGACTGAGGCATTCCAACCTGGTTGGCCCCCCAGGCTTTTAAAATCGCGGCAGCGCCGCCGGAGGCTCTCAGGGTATACCCTTTAAGGTCCGCAAGATTTTTTATCGCTTTTTTAGTCATGAGATGAGAGGGGGCGGTTGTGAACATGGTGAGGACCTTTACCTTTGAAAAACTGGTGGGTTTATGTTTATTATACAGGTCCAGCAAAGCAAGGCTTCCTGATTTCGCGGTTGTAAAACCCACCGGAAGCGCAATGGCGTTGGTAACGACAAACCGGTCTCCCTGATAGGCCATGCATAGATTCCCGATATCGGCCTGCCCGGCGATCACACCGTCCATCATGCTTTTTGCGCCTAAAAGTGTTCCGCCCGGAAAAGTATTAATAACCACCTTTCCATTTGTGCGTTTTTCAACTTCTTTTTTCCATCGTTCCATTTGAACACATGGAAATGTCGGTGCCGGGGGAAAGTTGGCATAACTCAGCTTGATCGGTTCCGCGCATGCTGAACCTGGAATAATAGCAGCCGTAAAAAAAATAGCCAGAAAAACCCCTGTAATTATAATCCTCTGTTTTTGTTTCATCATCCATCCCTCCTTAATGAGTTGTTAAAACATTATTGTTATTCAACTCTACTCAAAATCGAAATCCCTATCATTCGATTATATAAACATGCAGATGATTCCATTTCAATAAATATAGTCCTGTGTTTTAATCTTTTTTGCTCTTTTTTTCTTTTATAGCAGCGAGCACCTTTTCCGGTGTAATCGGAAGATCCTTGATCCGAACCCCGACCGCGTTATATACGGCATTTGCAATTGCCGGTGCTGTCGGAACACAACCGGGTTCACCAATTCCTTTGGCGCCAAAAGGTCCATCCTTATCAATGGTTTCAATAACCGGGGCATCGATATCCACGGCGTCCTTTGCCGTCAGGACTTTATAATCCCTGAAATTGGGATTCATAATTTCACCTTTCTCATGGATCACCTGTTCGGTTAACGCATATCCGATCCCCATCATCACACCGCCATAGACCTGTCCTTCAAGGAGCATTGGGTTAATGGCTCTTCCCACATCATGGGCGGCCACATAATTGACGATCTTCACTTTCCCTGTTTCTTCATCGACTTTTACCCTGACGCCATGAGCGCCGAATGTATAGGTCATGGACATGTTGCCCTTGAAATCACGCCCCATGTTTTCATTGGCAGGATCATAAAAATATTCTGAGGCCAGCATCTGCCCCTGGTGCCTGAAATGGGCCTTCCTCAGGAGGCGGTCGGTTTCCATAACGTTTTCCGGATTTTCCCTGGAAATTATTTTTCGACCCTTCAAAACAAGGTTTTCAGCCGGTTCTTTCATCAGACCGGCAGCAATTTCAAGAATACTTTCCTTGATTTTCTTTGCAGCTCCCAATGCCGAGTTACCGGCCACAAATGTGGTTCTGCTTGCATGCGCACCCACGTCCCAGGGGCATATATTTGTGTCTGAATGGATGACATTGATGTCGTCCACCCAAAGGCCAAGTTCCTCTGCTACGATCTGCGCAATGACCGTATCCGCACCCTGGCCCATGTCAGTTGCCCCGGTAAATACATTTACCTTTCCATAATCGTCCGTTTTTATAATTGTACCGCAACCATCTGATTTGTATACGCGCGCACCTCCGCCCACATGGATCAAAGACGCGATTCCAATACCTTCTCCTCTTTCTCTGGGTTTCTCCCATTCAAGCTGCTCGTGTATTTTATCGATACACTCTTTCAAACCACAGGAAGTGATATGAAAACCCTGCGTGGTATGATCTCCCGGCTGATTGGAGTTGATTCTCCGGAATTCAACAGGATCGATTCCTGCGGCTTCGGCAAGTGTATCCATAGAACTTTCAATAGCAAATGTAGCCTGCGGATTTCCATAGCCCCGCATGGCTTGTGAATAGGTATTATTCGTGTACACACACTTTGCGGAATATCTGACATTCGGGACCCTGTAGAGGGATGTAATCGGCATCATCATCACAGAGGGTGTCGTGGCGCCCCAGGATGTATAGGCACCATTATCCAGGATCATCGAAATATCTCTGAATAAAAGCTTCCCATTTTTGTCACACCCCTGGGATATATCAGTAATGGTAGGCTGTCTTGTAGAGGTCGCGATAAATTCTTCTTCCCTGTTAAATAGAACCTTTACCGGCTTCCTTGTTTTAAAAGCCAGAAGTATGGCAATATATTCATAGGCGTATGTATCCAGTTTGCTCCCGAAACCGCCTCCGATACAGGGTTTAATCACCCGTACCCTCCGATTTTTTAGACCCATGGTCTTCAAGGCATCAACAAAATCATTCTGCGCGAGAGACGGAATCTGCGTGTTTGTATAAATCGTCAGGTTGTTATGATGATCAAATTCCGCGAGGGCTCCGCTGGTTCCCATACAGCAGTGGGTCACCCAGGTGGTACTGAACTGATCATCCACCACAAATTCAGACTGCTCTTTTGCTTTTTCCACATCACCATAATGCAGTTTCCAGGGCATTTTCAATATATTGGTTTTATGCTTTTCATGTACAAGAATCGCGTCCTCTTTCATGGCTTCCACAGGATCAAAGATTCCGGGAAGTGCTTCATAGGTAACCTCTATCCTTTTAATCGCCCTTTCCGCGGTCTCAGGATCTGTCGCCGCGACCGCCGCCACTTCATCCCTGTACGATCGAACTTTCCCTTTCTTAAGGGGGCTGTTGTCTTTATAAACGCCCATTTTTATTTCAGGAATATCATCACCCGTCAGAACCGCACGGACACCTGAAAGTTTTTCCGCCCTGGATGTATCGATCTTAAGTATTTTCGCGTGCGGATACCTGCTGTAAAGAATTTTTCCGTACAGCATGCCGGGTCGAGTGACATCCTGTATATATTGCACCTTACCGGTCGCTTTTTCAACCGCATCCAGTTTAGGGATCCGTTTCCCGATAGAAGTAAATTCCTTCATATTTTATTTCCTTATTGATTATTATTTCCGGATCATCACCAAATTACCGGAGGTGAGGTTTTGAAACCAATTTTGATGGTTTCGTAAAAAGTCCGAAATAGACGGTTTCGTAAAAAGTTCAAATTCAAGGCGTGCAAATTTCGTAATCATGAAGCGTACTTATCGGACCCGCCCTGTTAAATCTGTCTTTTTATTTAACAGGGGAGTTGAATG